>VEPI01000172.1:51985-86883 GCA_012026935.1 Melioribacter sp.
AAGAAAGGGATCACTTGAACGATAAGAGAGTAATAGTAGCAATGAGCGGCGGCGTAGATTCATCCGTAGCAGCAGCCTTGCTTCATAAACAAGGATATGAAGTAATTGGCATTACAATGAAGACTTGGGGATTTATGGAAGTGGGCGGTGCGCCTAAACATGAATCCGGCTGCTGTTCATTAGATGCAATATTTGATGCGAAGAACGTTGCAAACTCTTTCAATATCCCACATTACACAGTTGACTTCACCAAAGCATTCGAAGAAACAGTAATAGAAAATTTTGTTGATGAATATCTGAACGGTAGAACTCCGAATCCTTGTGTTGTGTGCAACAGAAAAATTAAATGGGAAGAACTTCTTAAGAAAGCAGATTCACTAGATGCAAAATATGTTGCCACCGGTCATTATGCAGTTGTAGAACACAATCCCGCTTTGAACAGATATTCATTAAAATATTCATTTGATCAGAAGAAGGATCAGACTTATGCGCTTTGGGGATTAACACAGGAAAGTTTAAGCCGTACACTTTTTCCTCTCGGCGGTTACACAAAAGACGATGTACGCAAACTTGCGGAAGAATTCGGTTTAAAAACAGCAAAGAAACCGGATAGTCAGGAAATCTGTTTTGTTGCAGATGATAATTATGAAAGATTCCTACGCGAAAGAATTCCTGATGTAATGGATAAGGTTGAAGAAGGAGATATTGTTTATCACGGAGAGAAAGTAGGCAAGCACAGGGGAATTCCGTTCTACACAGTTGGGCAGAGAAAAGGTTTGGGTTCTTTCGGTAAACCGGTTTATGTTAAGAATATAGATCAAGAAACTAAAGTTGTTGAGCTTGGAGACAAAGAAGAACTGCTGGAAAGCGTCTGCGTTGCGGATGAGATCAATTATGTAAGCAAATCATCTTTGAAAAAAGGTGAAATTGTTTTCGGAAAGATCCGCTACAGTGATAGAGCAGCTGCCGCAGAAATAATTTATGCAGATGAAAATCAAATTAAAATAAATTTTGCAGAACCAAAAAACGCAATTACTCCGGGTCAATCATTGGTTTTGTACGATGAACAGGGCTATGTCCTTGCCGGCGGGATAATTAGAAAGTATTAACATTATACTTTCATTATTTGTATGTAATTACGATATTTGCAAAGTGTTTTAAGGTGAAATATTAAACCAACAACATTAAATCGTTTTCTAATTGGAGGTAAGTCTTCGAACGGAAATTCGGAACAAATGGATCACTTAACGCTAAAGTTTTACTCCTCAATCAAAGCTACGAACCGCTTACAATCTGCAACGTAAAAAAAGCAGTTGTATTAATTTTTCTAGGAAAGGCAGAATTAGTAGTTAATAACGAAAAAAAAAGCATTCATACGGTTTACAAAGCTTTTCCATGGCCAAGTATCATACGGCTTAATGATTATATAAAAGTACCTTACAAAAAAATTATTCTAACCAGAAGAAATATTTTAAAACGCGACGGACATAAATGCGCTTACTGCGGCAGAGCCGATCTTCCATTGACACTCGATCATGTAATTCCCAGATCGAAAGGCGGAGATGATAGCTGGGAAAATCTTGTTGCCGCTTGTCTTCCTTGCAACAACCGGAAAGGAGACCACACTCCGGAAGAATCTCACTTAAAATTGAAAGTTAAACCGTACGCTCCGAACCATATCATGTTTATTAGGAATAACGCCGGGCGTTTAGATGATTCTTGGAAACAGTACCTGTTCCAATCGTAACAAATTTCAAAAAACTAGAATTTGTCACTATACTTAAGATTCCATTTAGTGTACAAATTGAGAGACTGAGCTAATTTTTCATTATAATTGCACATCTAATTAAATTTCGATAAAATCCTATTATGGCAAAGAAAAGAATTCTTAGCGGAATGCGTCCTACAGGCAAATTGCATTTAGGCAATTATGTCGGCGCATTAGAAAACTGGATAAAACTTCAGGATGAATATGAGAATTATCATCTTGTTGCAGATTATCATGTTTTAACAACTGATCTATCAACCGATGAG
This sequence comes from Melioribacter sp., assembly GCA_012026935.1. Classification (GTDB taxonomy): domain Bacteria; phylum Bacteroidota; class Ignavibacteria; order Ignavibacteriales; family Melioribacteraceae; genus Fen-1258. The sequence continues at coordinate 54,020 of VEPI01000172.1, forward strand.
ATCTACCAGAATACGCTTGAAATGGTAGCAGATTGGCTGTCGGCCGGTTTAGATCCGGAAAAGTCACCAATGTTCAGGCAATCGCAAATTAAAGAGCATACGGAGTTGTTCTTAATTTGTTCCATGCTGATTACAAAGGCACGACTTGAGCGTAATCCTACACTAAAAGAGCAGGTGCGCGATCTGAATATTGAAAATTTAGTTTACGGACATCTCGGTTATCCTGTACTTCAAGCAGCGGATATTTTATTATACAAAGGTGATGCTGTTCCGGTTGGTGAAGACCAGCTTCCGCATATTGAGATCACTCGTGAAATTGCAAGAAGATTTAATGCTCAGTACTCACCAAACAAACCGGTATTTCCTGAACCGGAAGGTTTTGTAACAAACTTTGCGCGTTTGCCAGGTTTAGATGGACATCGAATGAGTAAATCTCTTGGCAATGTAATTTTACTTTCCGATGATGCGGAAACCGTAAAACAAAAATTGCGTAAGGCTGTAACCGATCCTCAGAAATTAAGAAAGAACGATCCGGGAAGACCGGAAATATGTTTGGTCTTTACTTATCACAAAAAATTTAATCCGGGAGAAATTCCCGCAATTGAAAAAGATTGCAGAAGCGGTGCACTCGGCTGTGTGGATTGTAAATTAAATTGTGCAGCAAAGATCAATAACATTCTTGCACCGATACTAGAAAAAAGAAAAACTTTCGAAAAGAATTTTGATCTTGTTAAAGATGTTTTAAGTGACGGCGAGAAAAAAGCAAAAGTAATTGCACAGCAGACAATGAACGAAGTTCATCAAAAAATGAAAATGGGTTGATGTGTATAAAATAAGTTTACAAGATTTTGAAGGTCCGCTCGATCTGCTTCTCTTTTTCCTACGAAGAGATGAATTGGATATTTATGATATTCCGATCTCGCGTATAACTCACGAGTTTATGGATTATCTTCATCTTCTAGAACAACTCGATCTTGAAGTTGCCGGCGATTTTATTTTGATGGCTGCAACTTTAATGCAGATTAAAGTTAGAATGCTGCTGCCGAGAGAAGTTGATGAGAAAGGTGAAGAGATTGATCCGCGCGCCGAATTAGTTAAAGCTCTTCTTGAGTACAAAAGATATAAAGAAATGTCGGAAGAACTTTCTTTTATGGAAGCCAACCAGAGAAAATATAATTACCGGGGAAATTTTAATGAGGATCCGAAAGAAACGACTACAGATTACGGTGTGCTTCTTAAGAACATCACCATATATGATTTGATTAAAGCATTTAAAAAAGTTTTACTTGAAAAACCGGCTGAACCGGTACATCAAATTAAAAAGTGGAACATAACAATTGACGAACAGATGGATTATATAACTGCAAAGCTGGGAGAAAAAAATCAAATTGATTTTCTAGATTTGATGATAGATCTGCGTGAAAAAATTAAAATTGTTGTTACTTTTATTGCGATTTTGGAAATGGTTAAAGCGGGGAAGATCGGTCTTCGTGCATCAAATAAACTAAACGATTTTATCATTTACGGATTGGCCAATGGATAATATTTATAATTCGGTTATAGAAGCATTGATCTTTGCTTCGGATGATCCTTTAACTCCGGCAGAAATTATTAATGCTGTTAAAGAAATTGACGGACCGGATACTGAGATCACTGAAGATGATATAGAAAAAACCGTTGATGAGTTAAATATAAAATATGATGAAAATGGAATTGCATTTACCATTTTGAAAATCGCTCACGGTTATATCCACGCAACAAAACCGGACCATGCAAAGTATGTGGGATATCTCTCAACGGAAAAAACAAAAAGGAGATTAAGCCCTGCTGCTTTAGAAACGCTTGCGATGATTGCATATAAACAACCGCTAACAAAACCTGAATTGGAATCAATACGCGGAGTGAATTCGGATTATACTCTAAACACTTTGCTGGAAAAAAATCTTGTTACAATTGCCGGAAGAGCTGAAACTGTTGGCCGGCCGCTTCTCTATGTAACAACGGATGAATTTTTAAAATATTTTGGATTGAAGCAGATAAGTGATTTACCTAAACCCCGTGAGATAGAAGAGATCATGAAGGATGAAGATTTTCTTGAACAGAAACGCAGAATTATGATGAGCGGTGTTGAAGAGAAAGCTGAAGAAGAAGAATTGCAGTCTGAACTTGAGCAGGACAACGAAATAGAATCAGAATTAGAAGAAGATAATGAAAATACGATTGAATAGGTTTCTCTCCGAATGCGGGATTGCCTCAAGAAGAAAATCCGAAGAGTTCATTTTAGAAGGAAGAGTTCAGGTAAACGGAAAAACTGTAATTGATCTTGCTTTCTTTCTTGATCCTGATACAGATCAAGTTGCTCTTGACGGTGAGAAAATAAAACCGCAGAAGAAAGTTTACTTCCTTTTGAACAAACCAAAAGCATTTATCACTTCAACGGAAGATGATAAAGGAAGAAAGACAGTTCTTGATCTTATAGAAACGAACCAAAAAATATTTCCGGTTGGAAGATTAGACTACGATACAACCGGCGTTCTACTTTTAACCAATGACGGTGATTTCACAAATTTTCTAACTCATCCTAGTAATCATGTGCCGCGGGAATATAAAGTAACATTGAACAAACCGCTTCTTGAAGAGGATAAACTTAAACTGCTCAAAGGAATTACTCTTGATAGAAGAAGAAGCCGTTTTGAAGCAATTAAATTTCCTATTCGAAACCGTTTTGACAAATTAGTTGTAACAACGGTGGAAGGAAGAAATCATTTTGTAAAAAATATGTTTCTTGCACTCGGTTATTTTGTTGATGAATTAGACCGTGAAAGTTTCGGCGGATTTACGGTTAAAGGAATTCCAAAAGGCGGTTATAGAAAATTATCTTATCAAGAAATAAAAAATATTTATGATAAATACGGTAAGTAAAATATTTTTTGTTCTGCTGGTCTTTACAACTATTCTTTTTTCACAGCAGAAAGATACTTTGAATGAGAGAAAGAGCGGCCAAAGTTTAAATTCTCTTGTTGAGCTGCGCGATCAGCTTGACGATTATTTCAACGATAAGAATTTCAGTGACGCTGTTTGGGGAGTAATGATAAAATCGTTGAAGACAGGAGAAGTCATCTATAAACGGAATGCCGATAAACTTTTCATTCCCGCTTCCAACATGAAATTATTTACAGGCGCTGCGGCTATAATTCTACTCGGTTCCGATTTCACTTATGAAACAAATTTTTATGTTAATGGTGATATCGAAAAAGGTTTGCTTAAAGGGGATCTGATAATTCAAGGTGCCGGAGATCCAACAATATCAAACCGGTTTTATGAAGGTTCACATACAAAAATATTTGAAGATTGGGCAGACTCGCTTAAAGCAAAAGGCATCTGGGCAATAACAGGAAATATATACGGAGATGATTCTTATTTCGATAATGTAGGGCTTGGAAAAGGCTGGACATTAGATTATGAATCAAGCTGGTTCGAAGCTCCCAGCGGTGCGTTAAGTTATGATGATAACAGTATTGAGATAAAGATTGAGCCAACTGAAATTAATCATCCGGCAAAAATTTCTATTATTCCGGAAACTAAATTTGTTCAGCTTGCGCCAAAAGTAATTACTGTTGATGAAAATTCGGAACAATCTGTTTCTATACAAAGATTGCGCGGGACAAATCTAATTAGTGTAACCGGTAATATTAAAAAAGATTCAAAACCGGTTAGCGAACATGTCTCTATAACTGATCCTACAATGTTTTTTCTAACAGTTCTTAAAGAAGTGTTCGAACAAAAGGGAATTATAGTTAAAGGAAAAATCGGCGGAATAGACACTGCAGAAAAAAATATTCAGTCGGATGACCTTACCCCCATATTCACACACAGATCCGTTCCGTTAAAAATGATCCTTAAAGAATTAAATAAGAACAGTAATAATTTTTATGCTGAACAGATTCTCAAAACAATTGGTCTAGAGATTTATAATTTCGGAACAATTGAAAACGGAGTTAAAGCTTGTAATGATTTTTTTAATACGATGGGAATAAATCCGGAAAGTATGGTAATGGCAGACGGCTCTGGTTTATCACGTTTAAATTTGGTAACACCAAGGCAGATTGTAAATCTTTTATCATACATGAGCAAGAGCGATGAATTTTCGAAATTTTATGAATCGTTACCGATTGCAGGTGTTGATGGAACTTTAATTGACAGAATGAAAAGAACTTCAGCTGAAAATAATGTTAGGGCAAAAGCGGGATACAACAATAATGTTTCTGCGCTTTCGGGTTACTTAAAAACAATTTCCGGTGAACAGTTTGTTTTTTCTATGATGGTAAATAATTATTTAGTTCCACCGGCTCTTGCAAATTATATAGAGGATAATGTCTGCCACCGTCTTGTAAATTTTATTAGAAATTAATTTTGTAATTATTAAGAAAGAATTTTGGAGGAATATTGGAACCATTAAATCAAGATTTAGATTTTAATGCGCTCATTCAACGAAGACATGACGAATTGAGAGAACTGCTTGCTAAAGGAATTCAACCGTTTGCTTACAGTTTTGACGTTGATCATTATTCTGATGATATCAAAAATAATTTTGAAAAATATGAGAACAAAGATGTAAAAATTGCCGGAAGAATTATGGCAATACGCAGAATGGGCAAAGCGTCTTTCGCGCACATTCAGGATAAAGACGGTAAGATCCAAATCTATTTAAAGAAAGATGATGTTGGAGATTCTTACGAAGTATTTAAACTGCTTGATATAGGCGACATAGTTGGAGTTGAAGGATTTGTTTTTAAAACAAAGACAGGTGAGATCTCTGTTCATTCTAAATCATTTACTCTTTTGTCTAAATCAATGAGACCGATTCCAATTCCGAAAGAGACAACTGATGAAAGCGGAAATAAAGTTGTGCACGATCAATTTGCCGATAAAGAAATGCGTTACCGCCAACGCTATCTTGATCTGATATTGAATCCTGAAATTAAGGTTGTTTTTAAAACTCGATCGAAGATCGTAACAGAGATAAGAAAATATTTGGATGAAAACGGATTAGTTGAGGTAGAAACACCGATTCTACAGCCGTTATACGGCGGAGCTACCGCCCGTCCATTTTCTACACATCACAATGCTCTTGATATAGACCTCTTCTTGCGAATTGCCGATGAACTCTATTTGAAGCGCTTAATAGTAGGCGGATTTGACGGTGTTTATGAAATATCTAAAGATTTCCGTAATGAAGGGATGGATAAAACACATAATCCCGAATTTACTATGCTTGAACTTTACGTTGCTTACAAAGATTATTTCTGGATGATGTCGTTTGTAGAAAATATGGTTGCGAATATTGCAAAGAATGTTTTTAACACCACCGAGTTCAACATTGAAGGAAATAAGATTAATTTTAATCCGCCATGGAAAAGAATTTCTATGGTTGACGAACTAAAAGAGAAAGTTGGTATAGATGTTCTGTTGGCTTCAAACGAAGAGCTCATAAAATTACTGAAAACAAAAAATGTTGATATGGAAGGCGGGGAGAGTAAAGGTAAATTAATTGATCTACTTTTCGAAGTAACAATTCAACCAACATTAGTTCAACCGACTTTTGTTACTGATTACCCAGTTGAACTTTCACCGCTTGCGAAAAAACACAGATCAAGAAAAGGACTTGTTGAAAGATTTGAAGGATTTGTTTTAGGACGTGAAATTTGCAATGCGTTTAGCGAACTGAACGATCCGATAGATCAACGAAGTAGATTTGAAGATCAAGCAAAGATGAAAGAAGAAGGCGATGAAGAAGCTCATCAGATTGATGAAGATTTTGTACGCGCTCTTGAATATGCAATGCCGCCGACAGCGGGACTTGGAGTCGGGATTGACAGATTAATTATGCTGTTAACAAATCAACCGTCAATCCGCGATGTTATTCTATTTCCACAAATGCGTCCTCAAAAGAAAGGATATAATGAAAAAGATTAGTAACCATCTTCCGTATATAATCTTTGCATTGCTTTTAGGATTATTAATAGGTTTGAAGATAAATGATGTCGTTTCATTTTCTGAAAAATCTAAACAACTGAAAAAAATCGGTGATATAATGGAATTCACCGAAGATTATTATGTGGATAAGGTTGATGAACAAAAATTAACTGAAGATGCAATAAAAGGAATGTTCAGCAATTTAGATCCGCACACAGTTTATATTTCTGCAAAGGATCAAACAGCGGAAGAAGAATCTTTCAGAGGAAATTTTGAGGGAATTGGCGTCGAGTTTCAAATTATCAATGATACGATCACAGTTGTATCGCCAATTACAGGCGGGCCAAGTGAAATGGTAGGGATTATTTCAGGCGATCGTATTGTGAAGATAGATGGTAAGAATAGCACCGGTTGGAAAAACGAAGATGTAATAAAAAAATTACGAGGCAATAAAGGAACAAATGTTGATCTGACTATTTTCAGACCGAGTTCGAAATCGGTAACAACATTTAAAGTTACGCGTGACAAAATAAATTTATTCTCTGTTGATGCTTCTTTAATGTATGATAACGAAACCGGTTACATAAATCTTACCCGGTTTTCCGAAACAACCACTGAAGAAATGGTAAATGCGCTTAATGATCTGGCATCAAAGGGAATGAAAAGATTAGTGCTTGATCTAAGAAATAATCCGGGCGGATATGAAAGGCAGGCATCTAATGTAGCCGATCTATTTATTGACGGCGATAAAATGATTGTATATAATAAGGGAAGATTAAAACAATCAAGCGAAGAATATCATGCCGGTAAAACTTATCCATATGAAAAAATTCCGTTGATCATTTTAGTGAACCGGGGTTCCGCATCCGCCAGTGAAATTGTCTCCGGCGCCATACAGGATTGGGATAGAGGTTTAATAATCGGAGAAACAACTTTCGGAAAAGGGCTTGTGCAAACTCCAATACAATTAAAAGACGGTTCGGCCGTTAGAATAACAATTGCAAAATATTTTACACCATCGGGAAGACAAATTCAGAGAGATTATAAAGACAAAAATAAATACTATGAAGAGGTAATGGATAGACAAGAAACTGAAGGGGACAATGTTGATCACAAAACTGAAAAAGATTCTTCTAAACCAAAATTTAAGACTAAGAACGGACGCACTGTATATGGCGGCGGAGGAATTACACCGGATTATATAGTTGAGCCCGGTAAAGTCTCTAATTATTCATTAGAGTTAAGAAAAAATAATGTTTACTATCAATTTGTGAGAAAAATTCTTGATAAAGAAGGTTCGGCACTCAGAGAAAAATATTCCGGCAACCTTCAAAAGTTTGCAAATGAATTTCAGATCAGTAACGAACAGATGCAAAATTTTGTTAAGTACGCAGAATCATTAAAAGTAAAATATGATGCAAAAGGTTATGAGGCGGATAAAGAAAGTATCCGGCAAAGATTAAAAGCATTTATTGCACGCGATCTTTATAAGAATAACGGTTGGTATTTAACTCTTTTAAAATCTGATCATCAATTTCAAAAAGCAGCGTCATTATTCGGGGAAGCTGAAAAACTAGCCGGTTTTTCAAAGTAATATTTATAAGGTGAAATAATTATAACTTGAAGAATTTATCTATATATGAAGAGAAGGGAATTAGAACACAAAAAAAATTGTTATATAAAATTGTTGATTTAATTTGCAGTGAGCTTGATTTAAATATTTTATCATTGGAAATAAATTTTGTTTTATCTGAAACGATTCTGAGAATAAATAAGAAATATTTAAAGCATAATTACAGCACAGACATAATCACCTTTGATTATTCAAACGAAAGAAATATTTTAGACGGCGAAATTTTTATCTCTATTGCAGATGCATTGCAAAACAGTAAAAAGTATCGTGTAACACTTAATAATGAAATACTAAGATTAATAATTCACGGAATTTTACACATGAGCGGATACGATGATAAAACAATATTTAAGAGAAAAAAAATGAAAATTGTTGAAGATATGTTTGTTCATAAACTAAAAAAACTTTCTAAAGGATTAGTAAAGAAAACATGACGGCAAAAATTGTTGAAGTATTAGCGAAAATATTAGAAGGATTGAGCAATAATTCTTCGATGGAAGAAATAAATAGTAAGTTGATGAAGAATAAACATTTCGATAAGAAAACTTTAGGCATAGCGTTTAGTTTAGTCTATGATAAAATATTAGCTCGAAAGACAGTTGAGGTCAATAAAGAGAATATTAATAATAAAAGTATCCGTTTATTGTCGGAACTAGAAAAAGAAATATTAGGTATCGAGAATTACAACTATATAATGCATTTATTGAATGTCGGTCTGTTGGATGTAGAAAATATGGAACTGATATTAGACCAAATAACTATGTTTCCCGAGAATAAAGTATCAAAAAGAGAAATCAACTGGATAATTCTTTTATCTTTGGTCGAATATGAATCCGGTATATTACCGGGAAGCAGATTAACACTGTACTCTTCAGATACTGTCAATTAAAAGGTAATTCATAATGAGTAAAGATCTTATATTGGTGGAATCGCCTTCAAAAGCCAAAACTATAAATAAGTACGTTGGTAAAAGTTATATTGTTGAAGCTACTGTTGGTCATATCCGGAATCTTCCAAAAACAAAACTTGGGATTGATCTTGAAAATGGATTTGAACCGAAGTTGGTAAATATCCGCGGTAAAGGTGATGTTATTAAGAAGATCAGGTCTTTGGCGGGAAAATCGAAAAAGATTTATATAGCAACAGATCCTGACCGTGAAGGTGAAGCTATTGCACAAGATGTTGTTGATATATTAACTGATGCACAAAAAGAAAAAATTGAACGTGTTATGTTCAATGAGATTACGAAGAAAGCGGTTAACGAAGCATTAACTCATACAATTAAAATTGATGATCATCTAGTTACTTCCCAAAGGGCCCGCCGAGTGATGGATAGAATAATCGGTTATCAAGTTAGTCCGTTTCTCTGGAGAGCAGTAATAGAAGCATATGGAAGCTCGCTTTCTGCCGGACGGGTACAATCGGTTGCACTGAGATTAATCTGTGAACGCGAAGAGGAAATTGAGAAGTTTATAGCAACTGAATATTGGTCTATAGTTGCAGTATTTAAAACAGAAAAAGGGGAAGAAATAAAAGCAAAGTTGTATGAGGTAAACGGAAAACAAATTAAAGTTCCGCCAAAACCTCAGATGACTGAGAATGATTGGGAAGAATTTTTAAAAACAAATTTTGCAATTTCGGGAGCTGAGTTAGCGAATAAAATTGCCGAGACTCTTCGGTCAAAAAATAATTATGTTATAAGTGATCTTAATAAAAAAGAAAGTAAAAGAAATCCTTATTCACCTTTTATTACAAGTAGTTTACAAGTAGAGTCCTCGCGAAAGCTTCGTTACCGTCCGCGTAGAACAATGATGTTAGCCCAACAACTTTATGAAGGAGTTGACCTTGGCAGTGAAGGAACAACCGGATTAATTACTTATATGAGAACTGATTCGATGAGATTAAGCGAGGATGTTGTATCAGAAGCACGGAATTTTATTTTTGAAAAATACGGTCAAAATTATCTTCCGGAAAAAGCAAAGAATTACGAATCTAAAAATAAAAAAAACGTTCAAGATGCCCATGAAGCTATAAGACCGACATCACTAAAATACACACCGGAATTTGTAAAAGAATATTTAGATGAAGCACAGTTTAAGCTATACGAATTAATTTGGAAAAGATTTATTGCATGCCAAATGGAATCAGCCCGATTGGAAACTACAACAGTAAGTATTTCTGCTGATGAATACGTATTTAGAAGTTCCGGTACAACAATTTTATTTGATGGATTCTTAACACTCTATGATGAAGATCTGGAAGACAGCGGTGATCAGAATGGAAACAGCGGATTAATTCCAGCCGGATTAGAATTAAATCAGAAAATGAAATTAGAAGAGTTAATACCAAATCAGCATTTTACAAAACCGCCACCCAGATATACCGAAAGTTCTCTGATTAAAGAATTGGAAAATAACGGAATAGGCCGCCCGAGTACATATGCCATGATTATGGGAACAATTATTGATCGCAAATATGTAGAACAACTGGATCGTAAATTGATTCCTACTGAACTTGGCAGAAAAGTAAATACAATTTTAGTAAAGAATTTTGGAAATATTTTTAATGTGAACTTTACAGCCCAGATGGAAGGTGAGCTTGATCTTATTGCAGAAGGAGAAATCGGTTACCTAAAAGTTTTAAATGATTTCTATGAACCATTTTCAAAAACTTTGGTTGAGGTTGAAGCAAATCTTGAAAAAATAAAGTGTGATAAGTGCGGTTCGGATATGGATATAAAAATGGGTCGCTTCGGAAAATTTTTGGCTTGCACAAATTATCCCGAGTGTAAGAATATAAAATCGCTTAAGGATTTCGCTCCAAACGGAGGTGCACCGGAAGAGACAGGTGAAATTTGTCCCAAGTGCGGCTCTAAGACAGTTTTTAGAGAAGGAAAGTTTGGAAGATTTATCGGATGTGAAAAATATCCGGATTGTGATTTCACAAAAGTTGTTACTCTAGGCTTAAAGTGCCCTAAATGCAGCGATGGGGAAGTAATAACAAGAAGAACAAAACGCGGGAAAATATTTTACGGATGTAATAAATATCCCGATTGTGATTTTGCAAGCTGGACCATGCCAAAGGCAAAGGAAGAGGAAGAACCTGCTGAGACTTCGGAAGAAGAGTATTAAAATATTTTTCATTTACTCGGTAGTTAAATGAAGCAGTTTTTAATTAAAGAAATATTAACTCAAATGCTTTCCGAGCTTTCAGGTGTTAGCCGTGCATCTCAAAATACAATTGATGCCTATACACGAGATTTAAATGAGTTTATTACTTTCTGTAATGATAAAGAAATCTCATCGCTCAACCAGATAACTGAAAAGACAATTCGTCATTTTGTAATAAAACTTAGTGAAAAGGGTGTTACAAAAAGTACGATATCAAGAAAACTTTCCGCTTTAAGAAGATTATTTAATTTTGCTTTAAGAAACGATCTTATTGAAAAAAATCCCATATCCAAAATCCCCAATCCAAAGGTAAAACGAAAATTGCCTGAAACAATTAATCTTGACTCTTTTTTGGAAATTTATAGATTACTGGATGAAAAGGGAGACGAATCATCAATTAAGATAAAAGCAATACTCGAATTGCTATATGGTTGTGCATTTCGTGTCTCTGAATTGTGTTCTCTCAATTATTCAGATATAGATTTTCATAGTATGAGTATACGAGTTTTAGGTAAAGGATCGAAAGTTAGGATTGTTCCATTAGGATCAAAATCTGCTGTTGTACTAAAAGAATATTTTAAAAGTACTGCCTCATCAAACGGATCTGAACCGTTATTTAAGAATGAATCCGGAGAAAGAATTTCGCGTCACACTGTTTATAATATAGTTAAACATTATTTGTCGCTTGTGACTGATATAGATAAAAAAAGTCCGCACATATTAAGACATAGCGCAGCAACACATATGTTAGATAGGGAAGCAGATATTATGGCCGTAAAAGAAATTTTAGGTCATGAAAATCTTTCAACAACTCAAATTTATACACACGTTAGTATCGAGAGACTAAAGAAGTCTTACAAGAAAGCACACCCAAAATCTTAAAGGAGAAGCTATGAACATTCTAATCACATCCCGTAAGTTTAAAGCTAAAGATTCATTAAAGAATTTTATTCGTGATGAAGTAAAATCCTTAGAAAGGTTTAATGATCAGATATTAGATGTAAAAGTTATATTGAGTTTCACGCATTTGAAGGATAGTATTAAAACGTCGGAAATCACTCTTCGAATTCCCGGAAAAACTATTACAGTATCAACGGAAAGTGATGAATTTGAGAAATCAGTTCCCTTGGCAGTAGAAAAAATAAAAAAGCAATTAAGAAAAATTAAAACAAAGCGTTTAGCAAGGCCAACAAAATGAAAGTTGATGAAAAAAATATTACTAAAGCAGAAAATATTACTGTAGAATATTTCTATAACAACACAAAGAATAGGTTTAAGGTAAAACTTTTGAACGAACAGGTTGGCTTTGAAAAGCTTATTAAAGAACCCAACTTGCATAGGCCAGGACTTCCATTAGCAGGATTTCTCGAACTTTTTTCGCATAACCGTATTCAGGTTTTTGGTAATACTGAAATGAGATATTTAACAAATCTTTCTGAAGCTGAGAGAATGAAATCATTAGAAAGATTTTTTAAATACAATATACCCTGTTTAATAATTACAAATGATAACTCGCCAACTCCTGAGATGGTCTTATTGGCAAATAAATATAAGACACCGATTTTTGGCTCAGATTATACAACAACGAAATTGATGTATTTGATCACTGACTTTCTGGATGATCAGTTTGCACCGCGTTTGTCTATTCACGGATCGTTTGTAGATGTCTATGGCGTAGGCATGTTATTTATGGGTAACTCAGGAATCGGTAAAAGTGAAGTGGCACTTGATCTTGTTGAAAGGGGACATAGATTAGTAGCAGATGATCTTGTGATACTGACTAAAAAAGGTGAAGGGATTCTCATGGGTTCCGGTACGGATTTAGTAAAACATTTTATGGAATTACGCGGTATAGGAATAATAGATATAAGAAGTATGTTTGGAGTTAGAGCAATTCGTTTTCAAAAAAGGTTAGAAGTTATTATTGAATTAGAATTATGGGATGAAAAAGCTGAATATACAAGAACCGGTTTGGATGATTCCTATACAACATTAATGGATATTGAAATACCTTACGTAAAATTACCAATAATACCCGGTAAAAATATTACAGTAATCTCTGAAATTATTGCACTCAATTATTTACTGAAACATTATGGTTATGATGCTGCAAAAGTTTTAACGGATAGAATTTCAAAAAAGATTCAATTAAAGAATGAAGAAATGAATAGATCTATAGATTATTTTGAGCATGATTTTGAATAATATTGTTCGGGTTTTTATTCTTGACTACAGAGAGATCATTTATTATCTTCGCACCCTAATTTGATATGAAAAAATTTTACTATTTTTCAAAGACTAAGCTGAAATTCGTAGAAATACGCAGTTTCTATAAGAAATTTGTATTTCTCGTCTTATTTTTCTCCGTATTGGTGTCTTTCTTTATGTTTGGCACTTTTATGGTATTCAATGAATTTATAAATCCCGACTCTGAAGTTAAAACACTGAAAAAGAATAATGCACTTCTAAAAGAAAAATTTGATAAACTATTATTTGATTACAAGCAATTAGATGAAAGAATAACTGCAATATCAAATCAGAGCCATGATTTAAGATTAAAAGCAAATCTAGAACCTATTCAAACCGATCAAAATCTTTATGGTGTTGGTGGAAGTATTTTTGAACCGATCAAAACATCGAGTGTAAGTAAAATTGATAATTATCTTGAAGATGTAGATGCTTTTGTAAATAAAATATCACTTAAAGTTAAACTCGAGAAAAATAATTACGAAGAAATAGAAAAGACATTAAAAGAAAATGAAAAGATGTATGATGCGCTTCCTGCAATAAAACCATGCGAGGGTAGACAGGCAGATGACTTTGGGATGAGATTTCATCCTATACTCAAGATTATGAGAATGCATAATGGTATTGATATAATAACAGACATTGGGACAAAGGTATATTGCCCTGGTGGAGGTACTGTTGATTTTGTTGGTTGGCGAAGCGGTTACGGACTTACATTAGAAATTGATCATGGTTATGGTTATAGAACTATATATGCTCATTTAGATGGAGTCAGTGTTAAGCAAGGGCAAAAAGTAAAAAGAGGAGATTTAATCGCAGCCTCAGGAAATTCTGGGAAACTCTCTACAGGTCCCCACCTTCATTACGAAGTAAGACATAATGGTATCGCATTAGATCCACGAAATTTTATTTATGATGATGTAAATATTTTTGAAGTTGTCAAAAAATAATAAACCATTTCAGGAGAATTGACAATGATTTGGACCGTCGAATTAGCATCTTATCTAGATGACGCTCCGTGGCCGGCTACAAAAGAAGAATTAATAGATTACGCAGAAAGAATTGGAGCTCCGCTTGAAGTAGTTGAAAATTTACTGGAGTTAGAAGATTCTGATGAACCATATGAGACAATAGAAGATATTTGGCCAGATTACCCAAGTGATGAAGATTTCTTTTACAGTGATGATGACGAATTTAAATCGTAATAATCAGTAGAGTCATGAATCAATTGTGGGATAAAATACCAGGACAAATCAGGGCTAAAGAAATTTTAGCAAAAATATGTGAATCAAGGCGTGTTCCACACGCCTTTCTTTTTTGCGGAAATGAAGGAGTCGGAAAATTTTTTACTGCCATTCAATTTGCATGTATCTTAAATCAAAAATCAGATCAAACAAAATCAGATTCAATTTTTCATAAAATCTCTGCATTACAAGAACCGTACTTGAAATTAATAATACCACTTCCACGAGGAAAAGGGGAAACCGGTGATGATAATGCAACAGAAAAATTATCCAAGGACGTATTGCTTACTATAGCTGAAGAAATTGGGGAAAAAAGTAAAAATCCTTATCATAAAATATCAGTTGAGGATGCGAACAATATTAAAATAAATAGTATTAGAGAGATAACGAAATTCGTAAACACGACTATAGATGAGCTTGATTATCGTTTTGTAATTATAGAAGATGCGCATTTAATGAATGATCAAGCCCAAAATGCATTATTAAAAAACTTAGAAGAGCCTCCTGAAGGAATAATATTTATTCTTTTGACAACAAATAAAAATAAACTTTTACAAACGATTCAATCACGTTGTTGGCAAATTAATTTTGAACCACTTTCAGCTGGATTGATTAAAACAGTACTTGTAAAATATTTTTTCATAGAGCAAGAAATTGCATCAAGAATATCATTTTTTGCAGAAGGTTCAGTTACCTCTGCAAAAAACTTACTTAATACTGATTTTAATGTTTTACTGGCAAAAACTATATCTTTTTTGAGATTTTCTCTTGGCAAAAAATACAATTTAGCATATAATGAACTTAGTATTTTCTTAAAACAGAGTCCGGATGGCTCAATAAAGCAAATTACTCAACTAATTAAAATATGGTTCAATGATGTAGCACGTAATAAATATTCTTTGATACAATACTTTTTTGAGGATTAT
Source organism: Melioribacter sp. (assembly GCA_012026935.1). GTDB lineage: Bacteria > Bacteroidota > Ignavibacteria > Ignavibacteriales > Melioribacteraceae > Fen-1258. The sequence goes on from VEPI01000172.1 coordinate 69,216, forward strand.
AAAGAAACACTTGTAAAATTTAATGAACGGTTTAACAGGACAAGAATTTTGGAAATATTTAATTCCATAGATAAATTGGAAGAAAGTGAAGATAAAAACATCAACTTGAATGTAGTATGTCTTAGTCTTATATTTGAGATAGCTTCTATTTCAATTAGGAACTAAATTTTGTTTCATATAGATTCTAAATACCCACAAAATTCTGTTTTATTAACTGATGATAACCAGCAAAATTCTTTTCATAATTCTCTCATTGAATCAATAGTAATTAATAATATTTACAATAAACATATAAATGTAAGCTCGTGCTTTACATGTGGTGTATGTTATAATGAAAAATTTGTAATTGATTATAGAAAAATAGTAGAAGTTTCTTGTAATGGATTACTCAATAATGGATTTGTCGAAATACCATCTAATGTAGAAATAAATATCTTTCCTGAAGACTTTATAATTGTTCAAAATAATGATTCGCTTGAGATTGCACAGGTGAAACTAATTGGCGAAATGGTAAAACTTAAAAGACATTATCTTGGATTATATGAAGATTTTTTACCAATCTTGATTAGAAAAGCATCAGTGGAGGATCTCGAGAGAGTTAGAAAAAATATTCAAGATGAAGAACGGGCTGGTCCATTCTTTCGTAGATCAATAGAGAAATTTAATTTGAATATGAAATTAGTTAGTATCCATTACCAATTTGACCGTAAGAAACTCTTTTTCTTTTATACTTCGGATGGAAGAGTTGATTTTAGAGAATTAGCAAAGGAATTAGCCTCTGAATTCAAAACAAGAATTGAATTAAGGCAGATTGGTGTACGAGATGAGGCAAAAAAAGTGGGCGGGGTAGGTACATGTGGTAGAGAATATTGCTGTATTTCTTTTTTATCTAGTTTTAAGAGGATATCTACACAGTTAGCCAATGAACAAAATCTCCTTTCAAGCATGGGAAAATTGAGCGGTCCATGTGGCAAATTAAAATGTTGTCTTTCATTTGAGGTAGAGTCATAGAAGAAGTCTTTGAGAATTAGCGTTGCAATAATATATATAAGGTAAAGTATGAGTTTGATCAATAAAATTGCGATCATTGGAGCAGGCACTATGGGTAGTGGTATTGCCCATGTTTTTTCACAATATGGGTTTTAGATATTTTTGATTGATGCGGAGCAAATTTATGTTGATAAGGGACTAAGTTCTATAAACAATAATATGGATAGGCAAGTTAAAAAAGGCTTAATAACTGCTGAAGATAAAAACAACTTTCTAAATAATATTGTTCCCTTAGTCGGACATAAAAATATTGATCAAGATACAGATCTTATCATCGAGGCAATATATGAGAATAAACATGCTAAATTATCTTTATTAAAAGATCTAAACAATATACTTAATCCTGATTGTATTATTACATCGAATACATCTTCAATCTCTATAACTGAATTAGGAAAAAATATCCGCAGTGACAAATTCTTAGGCATGCATTTTATGAACCCAGTTCCTGTTATGCAATTAGTAGAACTAATAAGAGGATATTCTACTTCTGATGAAACTTTTAAAACTATATATGAGTTAGCAATAAAAATCGGGAAAAAGCCAGTAGAAGTATTTGATTATCCTGGTTTTATATCTAACAGAATCTTAATGCCTATGATAAACGAGGCTATATTTGCTTTGTATGAAGGTGTGGCTAAAGCTGAAGATATAGATAATGTAATGAAATTGGGAATGAATCACCCGATGGGTCCCTTGACCTTGGCTGATTTTATTGGTCTGGATGTTTGTTTAGATATTATGGAAGTATTATACGAAGGATTTCAAGATTCAAAATATAGGCCTTGTCCATTACTTAAAAAGATGGTAAATGCAGGGAGATTAGGCAGGAAGACAAAAAAGGGTTTTTTTGAGTATTAGTCAATGCATAATGTATATTATGTAAACTATATAATAATTTAATTTAAAAAAGCATCAATAAATAAGGTTGCATTAAATTCTTCAATATCGTCGATTGTCTCACCTACCCCTATATATTTAATTGGTAGTCTGTTCCTTAAACTTAGCTGCAAGATTGCACCACCTTTAGCTGTACCATCCAACTTGGTTAGTATCATACCTGTAATTTTTGAACTCTTATTAAATGAATCAACTTGGGAGTTAACATTCTGGCCTGAATTAGAATCGAGGACTAATAAAATCTCGTTGGGAGCATAATGTAATAATCTATTAGTAACTTTTAAAATTTTTGATAGTTCCTGCATTAGGTCCGAATTATTGTGAAGTCGTCCCGCAGTATCAATTAAAACAATGTCATAGCTGTTAACTATTGCAATATTTAATGTATCAAACACAACTGAAGAAGGATCATTTGAATTAACTTCAACAAGTTCAACACCAATTCGATTGGACCATGTTTTAAGTTGATCATTAGCAGCTGCACGGAAAGTATCAGCAGAAGCAATAATTACCTTCTTCCCTTCTAATTTATATTTATAGGCAAGTTTTGCTAGTGTTGTTGTTTTACCAGACCCATTAACACCAACAATCATTATTACATACGGTCTAAATTTTTCAATTTCTGAGTGATTATTAGAATTTAATTCTTTATGAAAAATATTAAGTAGTTCTTCACGCATTATTTTTTTTATATTTTCTAGAGACCTATCATTAGTGTTTAATAGCGAAGTTCGGGTCTTATTAATTATTTTCTCGGTGAGTTCACTCCCTAGATCACTACTAAGTAAAATTGCTTCTAATTCGTTAAATGTTTCGTCATCTAAAATAACTTTTCGTGATATTACTTCTGTAATTCTATTGAAAAGGTTATTGCGAGTTTTCGATAATCCTACTTTTAATTTATCAATTGTTAATTTTTGTAATATTTTCATTACTGTTCCACTTTATCATTTCAATTGCTCTTATTATATATCCAACAAATGAAGCTGCACAAAAAGAGCAACTTAAAATTAAAATTAGTTTGTAAAAAAGTTCTGAATGATTAATTTGGAATAAAGTTATAATAATAAATAAACCGATAGAAAAGACTGTCAATTTGCCTAGCAAATTTGATGGCAATACTTTCCCTATCTTTTGAGAAATAACAATCCCGCCAATAAATATTAATAAATCTCTTATTAAAACTATCCAGAAAAAAAATGCAGGGATTTCATTCAACAAATAAAGATTAATCACAATCAAAGCCACAAGAATTTTATCTGCAAGAGGATCAATTATTTTTCCAAGTTCTGAAATTGTATTTGTTTTTCTCGCTACAAAGCCGTCCAATAAATCTGAAACAAAAGCAATAAAAATTAATATTAAAATAAAAGTCCGGACATTTTCAATTGTACTGTAGTTATTAAATAAAAATAAGAAAGGAACAAATAATAAAAGTCTGAAAGAACTGATTAGGTTTGGCAGCAATAATATTTCTTTAAATTTTATTTTCATATTATTAATCTTCATAAATCTCTTTTGTGATACCCATATCAACTTCAATAGGATATTTTCCGGAAAAACAAGCTGTGCAAAAATCATCCGGTGAATGGTCAATCATGGCTTCTAGCAATTCATCTATTGTTAAATATTCAAGACTATCAACTTCTAAATATTTTCGTATCTCTTCTATATTACTTTTGAATTTGTTCGCAATCAATTCTTGTTTAGAAGGAAAATCCATTCCATAGTAACATGGGCTAATAATTGGTGGTGAAGAAATTCTCAAATGAATTTCTTTTGGTTTAGCTTCTCTCAACAATTTTACTAATTGCTTAGATGTCGTCCCACGTACAATTGAATCATCAATTAGTACGACAGTTTTATTTTCAAGAACACCCTTAACTGTATTGAATTTAATTTTGACACCTATTTCCCTCGCCTTTTGGCCCGGTAGAATAAATGTTCTACCAATATAATGGCTTCTTATCAAACCAATTTCGAGTCGTGAATTAATTCCTTGCTTGGCTAATTGCGTTTGAAATCCTATCGCTGCTGTATTCGAACTATCTGGAACACTAATGACGATTATTTTATCACCATCTTTGTCTGTTACAGGATGTTTTTGAGCAAGTACCTTCCCTAATTTTCTTCTCATCTTATCTACGTTAGAACCAAATACTCTACTGTCGGGGCGAGAAAAATAAATATATTCAAAAATGCAGTGTTTTGGCTGAACACAGTCATCAAAAATATATTGTGAATTATACTCCCCTGCTTTGTGAGACGCTTGATCAATTATGATTAGCTCACCAGGTTCAACATCTCTAATAAGTGTAGCAGAATTAATGTCTAATGCACATGTTTCAGAAGTAATGATGAATGAACCATTTAATTTTCCAATACTTAAAGGTCTAAAACCATTTGGGTCTCTTGCACCAATTAATTTATCATTAGTTAGAATGACAATACTATAAGCCCCTTTAACTTTTTGTAAAGCTTCTTTTATCTGGTCTATTTGATTTTCTAATTTACTTCGTGCAATTAAATGTAATATTACTTCAGTATCGCTTGTTGTTTGGAAAATTGCACCATCGTTAACAAGTTCTTCTCGAAGTGATTTAGCATTAGTTAAGTTGCCGTTATGGGCTATTGCTAAATTTCCTAATCGGTAATTAACAGTAAAAGGTTGAATATTTTTAGAAGAATCAGAAGCTCCTGTAGTAGAGTATCTATTATGTCCAATTGCTGCAAATCCGGAAAGATGATTATCAAATATTTTCTCATCGTTAAAAATTTCCGAGATTAAACCTAAACTTTTATGAATATTAAATATCGGCTTCCCAAATTCACTTTTTGATAGTGTAACAATACCTGCAGCTTCCTGTCCTCTATGTTGTAATGCCAACAAACCGTAATACGTTGTTATAGCGGCGTCTTTCCCGCCATAAAATCCGAATACCCCGCAGTTACATCTTGGTTTATCAACTGTAAGATCAATCATTATTATCCTAGAATTTTTTAGTTACTATGAAAAAGGCACATACTTTATGTGCCTTGTAGATGGTCGGAACGGCGGGATTTGAACCCGCGACCCCTTGAACCCCATTCAAGTGCGCTACCGGGCTGCGCTACGTTCCGGATTTACATTGCAGCCTGTAAATATTGTAAAAAGTTTTTTAGCTCTTCTAAATCTTTTTTTAAAGGACGCGGTGAAATAATTTTTTGTTTATTCGATTCACTTTCACTTTGTGTGTTTTGTAAATTAGGTTCTAGTACCAGATCACTTAAAATCTTTTTTGCACCTTCAATAGTATATTTTTCCTCACGTAATAATCTTTTAATCTGAAGAATTAGTTTAATATCCTTATTCGTATAGATTCTATTCCCGGCTCTATTCTTTCCTGGTTTTAATTGTTCAAATTCAGTTTCCCAATATCTTAAAATGTACTGCTCTAATCCTGCTAACTTGCTAACTTCACTTATAGAGTAGTATAATTTTTTTAGTCCAAAATCTTTCATGGCTTTGTCCTTAAAATCTAATAGTTAAGATAGATTAAGAAAAATATAATCGCAATAATTGAGTTTACGCGTAATTAATTTTTCTTTAATATTTTTGTTAATGTATAAACAGCAGAAAGAAAACTAATTTCCTTAAAACCGGAAATGTAACCATCACATTTTGAAGTTGTTAGAAAAGTATTTCTAAATATTTCTCTAGAAGCCAGGTTAGATAAATGAACTTCAATTTTTGGAACTTTTACATTCTCAAGTGCATCGCGTATTGCTATAGATGTATGTGTAAACCCACCGGGATTGATGATAATACCGTCATAATTGTTAGCATTATTTATAGTATTGACTATCTCTGCTTCAGCGTTCGATTGGAAAAACGTAAAATTTACGTCATTAAATTCACTCTTGATGAGCGTATTAATTTCATCTAAAGTCAGTGAGCCGTAATTTGTTTTATCTCGCACTCCTAACATATTAAGATTAGCGCCATTAATAACAAGTATCTTAATCATTTCTCATTTATCTCTTCAATTATTTCTCTAATCCTTGGAGGAAGATACTTTTCTTCCACACCAAGATCTTTTAGTGCAGATGTAAGAATCATTACTTTTTTTTGTAGTGTTGATAATTTATTTATAACTATTGTTTTATCTTCTTTAACAATACAATAACCGCCCTTAAAATCCCCTCTCTCAAATCTAACTTTTGCTCCAAGTTCTTGTGCAATCTGTTTTAAATCCTGAAGAATTGTTTCGAATTCTTTTTCTTTAATTTTCATTCGACTTCTGTAGAGGCTTAAATAATACTAGAATAATTATTGATATGTAAGAAAATATTTCTATTAAAGAAAAACTGCTCAATTTTGTAATTCGTTCTTTTATCAGTTCTATAATAGGACTAACTTCATTAATGTTAGCAAGTCCAAGCCTTATAATTTTATAATCAATCAAAGATAAGTATATTTCGAATGGAGCAGTAATAATTATTATTAAGGTTATAATAAATAACCACCCATTTCTTCTAAGGTTCAATTTTGAGATTACAATAAAAGTCAAAAAGAGTAATAGAAAGCATGCATATGTTATTAGATTTGAAATGATTAAAGGGACCAAAAGAGAAATTGCTGAAGATAAATTATTAGTATAGTAAAATGTTCTAAGATTTAGTTCAACCGGTTCAAATAGTTGGTACACTGCTATTTGACGGGCTATATATCCACCTAGCCAAACAGTAAAAAAAATAATTGTGAACAGTAAAACTGTTTTAGAGAAAATATTTAGATTCTTCATGTGAGATTACTTTTGTACAAAAATAAATAAAAAATATGACTATTGCTTCTATTGATATCGGCTCAAATACGGTATTACTACTTATTGCAGAATACAATACACAAGGAAAAAATATTAAACCTCTAGCCAACTATTATGAATCGCCTCGTATTAGTGAAGGCTTAAAGATTGGTGATAAACTTAGTAAATCTAAGATTGATCTTTTAATAACTGTTTTAAGTCTTTATAAAGAGCAAATTATAAGATTTAATTGTGATAAAGTACTAATCACAGCTACAAATACCTTTAGAATAATTTCGAATAGTGATGAAGTCATTTATGAAATTGAAAAATTGTTTGATTGGAAAATCAAAATAGTATCGGGTGATGAAGAAGCACGTTTAACATTTCTTGGCTCTATCTTCCCTTTTCAAATTAATTCATTGAATAATGTCATTGATATCGGAGGCGGCAGCACCGAATTTGTTCATGGAAACCATTCTTCCATACTTTTTAAGAAGAGTTTTAACATTGGAGTTGTATCACTGACTGAGAAATATTTTAGTAGTTACCCGCCTAAAGAGAATGAAAGAATAAATGCCGTGGAATATTCTAAAAAGATATTTTCCGAATTACTTGGAAATTATTCCGGAAACTTTGATACCATTGCTGTAGCTGGTACACCTACAACATTATCTTGCATTAAACAAAACATTCGAACCTATGATGAAAGCAGAGTTGAGAATTTTATTTTACAATTAAGCGATATTGAACTTATTATAAGTGAACTAGTTAAACTGAATAAATATCAAGTGTTGGAAAGATTTGGTGAAGTTGTTAGAGGTAGAGAAGATGTTCTATTAGCCGGTTGTTTAATTTTAGTATCGCTAATGAAGCAGATAAATATTAATCAAGTTAGAGTAAGTACGAAAGGATTAAGATATGGAGTTGTTGTTGATTACTTAATTAAAAATAACTTACTAAATCCCGAAATAGATTATACCTATAATTAACATCGTTAATATAACCCCTGTACAAGTAGAATAAATTTTATTTCTTGTTTGTGAATATGTAGCCGCTATGAAAAGAATACTGCTCCATAAGAAAAGTAATCCCTCAATTATTAGAAGAATCAATGAAGGTGTGGGTTTCATTAGTAACGGAGATGGATTAAAAGTAAACCAATATTCACCGAATAATGCAAATTGTATTGGTATTAAAACCACTAATCCGCCTATCATTGGAATAAAACTAAAAATATAGATTGCAAAATTATCCTTAAACCTATTTTCGATTCCAAAGAATTTATTAGAGTAAGTAACTATCAAAGAAAAAAACGAAAGTAATATAATAGACGGCACTCCGCCCAATAGAAACGAATTAAAAAAAGTAATTGATACCCCGTTGGAATTATAGAACGCATTATGAATTATCATTGCTGCCAAAGATAATTTTACACAAACTAAAATCATCAAAGTCACAACAAAATTTTTATTTTCTGCTTGAATAATTCTATTAAAAGCTTGTATCGGTGTTTCTATTAGTTTACTTATGGTTTCCCATAAATCAATATTTGGTATTTTAGATCTAAGAAATGAATTGCAGTTCGAACAAATCATCGAATAAAATGGATTTTCTTTTTTACAATTATTGCAGACTAAAACATTTTTCATATCGGATCAGTTATAACTTAATTTTTAGAGAGACTCTATAATTTTCATTTGTACCGAATTTTGAGACATCAAAATCAAATAAATGTGCATCTACATAAGCATCAATTAAATTCAGTAAATATGCCAGACTAAAAAATACTGCAAATAGATCGCGTTGGTCCTTATAAAATTCTCTTAAACTCAGATATGATGAATTACCTGTATTATTTTGGTTTAAGCTTCCGTTGTAGAGATCGCGGTAATTTATATACGAATTATTACTTGTGTTCCACTGATACGCGAACCAGCCCAGAAATCCCCATACAACAGGTATCTTCCAATAAGATTCATTATAGAATTGGCCGAAGCCGGGTATTACTGCGCTTCTTAGCACAGCTCCCCATGCAGATTTTTTCATAACAAATTTACTTGTATCAATTTTGACGCTGTTGGAATCCAAAGGTTGCACTTGCGCAGAAGTTCTTTCAGCGGATAAATGCAGGAATAAAATAAGTATGATTAACTTAATTATAATTTTTGCCGATAATTTCAAATAGTTCAAATAATCTTTCAAGCTCATCTAATGAATAATATTCAATTATTAATTCGCCGGTTCCATTTTTCTTTTGCTTGCAAATTACTTTAGTGCCTAAAATGTTTTGTAGTTTTTCTTCCAAATCTTTTTGTGATAAATTGCCTAAACTCTTTATATGAACAGAAACTTTTTTCTTCGAACCGCTTTTTGAACTTGTGTACTTACGTACGATATCTTCAACCTTTCTCACCGAAAGATTATGGCTAATAATCTTATCAAGAATCTCCAATTGAATTATTTCACTCGGAATATTTATTAACGCACGCGCATGTCCCGCTGATATTTCATCTTTAATCAAACTTTGCTGTATCCTCTGCGGTAATTTTAATAAGCGGATTGTATTGGTTACCGTTGTTCTATCCTTCCCCACTCTATCGGCAATTTCTTCTTGGGTAAGATTACATTCTTCCATTAATCGCTTATATGCATTTGCAACTTCGATAGCATTTAATTCCTCTCTCTGAAGATTTTCGATAAGAGAAAGTGCAAGCATTGCTTCTTTAGTTTCAACTTTGATTATATAAGCGGGAATTTCCTTCATTGCAACATCTTTACATGCACGAAGTCTTCGTTCACCGGAAATTAGTTCGTAGTGGTCTTTTGAAACTCTTCGAACGGTTACAGGCTGGATCAAACCATTCTCGAGTATTGATTTTCTTAATTCATCTTGTGCTTCAGGATCAAATTCTGTTCTGGGTTGATAGGGATTTGGTGCAATTGCACCTATTGGAATTTTTGCCAATACGTCGTAAGATGTACCGTCATCCTTTTGCAAATCTTTATTAGAAACTGCAACAGGTGCATCTATCTTATCTTTCATCTGAGGATTAATTAACGCATCTAATCCTCTTCCCAATCCTGGTTTCAAATTACTCAATTAACTACACTCTTTTGTTCTAGATTATTTCTTTGAATTAATTCCGATGCGAGAGTTATATAATTTTGTGCGCCGACTGAACTTGCATCGTAAAGTATTACCGGTTTAGAATGACTCGGTGCTTCTGACAATCTAACATTTCTATGAATGATTGTCTGAAATACTTTTGTACCAAAATATTTTTTTACTTCTTCAACAACTTGATGTGATAACCGTAATCTTGTATCGAACATGGTTAATAGTACACCCTCAATAGTCAAATCATTATTAAGATTTTTCTTAACGATATTAATTGTGTTCAATAATTGTCCCAATCCTTCCAATGCAAAATATTCACACTGTACCGGAATTAAAACCGAATCAGCACAGGTCAAAGCATTTAATGTTAGCAAACCAAGTGAAGGCGGACAATCAATAAAAATAAAATCATATCGTGATTCTATTGTTGCTACAGCTTTCTTTAACAAATATTCCCTTTCTTCCATAGACACTAATTCGATTTCAGCACCGACTAAATCTATAGTTGAAGGTATAATATCAAGATGCGGCATATAAGTGTTAATAATACAGTCTTCGGCATTTTCAATTCCGATCAAAGCTTGATAAACTGAAAGTTTATAATTCTCGATACCGATTCCGGAAGTCGAATTAGATTGAGGGTCTATATCAATTAAAAGTGTCTTAAATTCTGCTGCAGCAACAGATGCTGACAGATTTATTGCAGTAGTTGTTTTACCAACTCCGCCTTTCTGATTTGCAATAACAATTTTTCTTGCCATAAATAGGATTTTTAATTACAAAATTAAATTACAATAAAATTTCCTGTCCAAACTTAAGTACTATTACTTTTTTCCCAAGAGCCTCGACTCTTTTCTTAAAATCTTCGGGATCCGATTGAATCACCGGGAACGTATTATAATGCATAGGAATTGCAGTTTTAGGATTTGCCAGCTCAACTGCTTTTACAGCATCTGTTATTCCCATTGTATAATTATCTCCTATCGGCAGCAGCATATAATCAAGCGGTGTCATTTCTCCAATCAATTTCATGTCATAAAACAATCCGGTATCACCGGTATGATATAAATTTTTTCCGTCAATTGATAAAATCACCCCGGATGCTTCACCGGCATAATAATTATCCGAAGTCATCGAACCATGGTGTGCAATTGTAAATTTTACTCTGCCGAATTCAAAATTATGACTTCCGCCAATATGCATATTATGAGCATTGAATCCTTTCGAAGAACAATAATTGGCTAATTCATTACAACAGATAAAAAGTGAGCCGCATCTTTTAGCTATACTAAATGAATCGCCAATGTGGTCGCCATGACCGTGCGTCAATATAATAAAATCAGCATCAACATCTTTCGATTTTACCGGAGAGGTCGGATTTCCATCCAAAAAAGGATCAATCAATATTTTCTTACCGGCATCAGTTGTAATCTGAAATGCTGAATGAGAAAAATATTTTAATTTCATTGCATCCCTCTTTCTTATTTTATTTGAAACCTACAGACGCTATTCAAAGCAAGATTTATGTCACTCCCAAAAGTTTTTATCGGGAATCTATTTATGTAATTTGAGCCAAAATTGTTGATTCCCGCCTTCGCGGGAATGACACTACCTATTTCAAAAATCACTCTGCTCAAATTCAAAAACTTACTAGTCTGTTATTGGTAATAAAATTAATCATTTCAATTTTAAGATGATGGATTTTATTCAATTTATTCCAGATCTGAAAAGATTTTTTTTCTTTTAAACATTTGAGATATTCCTTTCAAACCTTTTTCTTTTATATCAGTAAGCGAACTAGTTAAATAATTCCTAAGTCCCTCTTTAGATAAACCGGTTTTCATATGTCCGTCTTCAGCAACCGAAATACTACCCGTCTCTTCCGAAACTATAACACAAACAACATCAGCTTGTTCCGAAATACCAAGACCTGCCCTATGACGCATTCCAAGCGGTTTGCTGATTTTTGTTTGTTCGCTTGATAACGGTAATGTACATCTGGCAGCTTCGATTGTATCATTCATTATGATAACAGCGCCATCGTGCAAAGGTGAATGGGGGAAAAAAATTGAACGCAGTAAATTTTTTGTAACCTTTGCATTTATTTCTTCACCGGTTTCAACTATATGGCGGATACCGACAGATTTTACAATAACAATCAAAGCACCGTGTTGATGCTGTGCTAATTCAAATGATGTCTCCGTTATTACATCTGCAAGATTTGATTCGTCGCTTTTTATAAACATTCTGAAAATCGGATTCTTGCCTACAAATACAAGTAATCTCCTGATTTCAGGTTGGAATAAAATCACAAATGCAATTACCCAGATATCGGTAAGTAATCTAAGCAGCCAACCGAGTGCTTTGAAATTAGCAGCTTGCGCTAGGAAAGAAAGAATGAGAACTATGATCAATCCGTAAAAAATCTGCGCTGCAATTGTTGCGCGGATAATTGTATAAACTTTATAAAAAATAAATGTGACAAGAAGAATATCAATCAGGTCGAGAAATGATATTGACAGAAATCCTATTTTAACTATTTCAAACATTCTGCAGTAATTCCGGATTATCTAAAAAACGGTTTAACTTAGATGCATATTTTGTTTTCTTTACTTCGTGTGTGCGAATAAACCGGGCGCCGTTTTTTATTGCAAGCGTTTCGGCACTAAGCGTCGGTTCATCGCGTTCTTCCATGTTTAGTTCAAGTGCTTTACCTATAAACGATTTCCTTGAAAGTCCCACAAGAATCGGCCGTCCAATTCCTTTGAATTCATTTAATCTCTTTATCAATTCATAATTATCCATTACTCTTTTTCCGAATCCTATTCCAGGATCTACAATAATATTTTTAATGCCTATTTTTTTTGCTGCTTCGACTTTAGCGGTTAGATAATCATAAATTTCTGAAACAACATCTTCATAAAAAGGAGAAGATTGCATTGTCTTTGGAGTTTCTTTCATGTGCATTAAAATCATTGCTGCATTAAATTGTTTTACAACATCTAAAATCTTAGTATCTAAAGTGAAGGAACTAATATCATTTACAATTTTAGCTCCGCGTTGTAATGCTTCACCGGCTACTTTGGATTTTGACGTATCAATTGAAATTAATGATTCCGGTTTTAATTTAATAATTTCTTCGATTACCGGAATTACTCTTTTAATCTCTTCCTCTTCACTAATCGGATCAGCACCCGGTCTAGTTGATTCTCCGCCGATATCAAGAATATCAGCTCCATTCTCTAATAATTTAATCCCATGTTCAACCGCAGCTTCTTTGTTAAAATATTTTCCTCCGTCGGAAAATGAATCGGGTGTAACATTTAGGATGCCTATAGTGTATGCACGGTCTAAAGAAAAATTATTTTTCCCGATTTGGATAGAACTGTTTTCATAATCGGTAATATTCTGAAGAATGCGTGAAACTTTCTGCCCCAAATCTTCATTACCGATCGAAATAATTTCTTTTGATAACTCTCTAAAAATTCCGTACGTGCCTATTACCAACAGATCGCATAATAAATCACCTTTCTTACCTGTTGTATAGCAGATCTCTTTATTGGTTAGAATAATTTTTTTAATATTTTGTGCAAGTCTGAATTCAATTCCGCGTATCTCGATTCCGACAAGATCTTTCTCGTATAATTCACGGAAAATATTATACTTCGCACTATATCTTCGAAAGACATTAGGATAAAAAATATCAACTAGCTGGATTGTCAACGGTTAACCTCTTGCCAATCAGATTACAGAATTTCACAAATTTCGTATATAAATTAAAAAAAAATCTTGAATGGATTTGAGAAAAGAGTAAGAAAGATACTTTTCTTACACCACCATATTTTTCAGTTCGATAGTAGCTGCCGTGATGTTATCTTGTCCGAATATTGAATTCCCGACAACAAATACGTCACAGCCGGCATTGGCAAGTTCTTTAATGTTATTTTTGCCTACACCGCCGTCAACTTCAATTACAAAATTAGAAGCAGTTTTTGATCTCATATCACTTAGCTCTTGGATTTTTCTAACTGAAGATTGAATAAACTTTTGACCACCAAAACCCGGATTGACCGACATAATCAAAACTAAATCGGCCAGGTTAAGCACATCTACTAACGTTGTAATTGGTGTAGAAGGATTTATTGCCACTCCGGCTTTAGCACCTAACTCTTTGATTCTTGTCAATGTTCTGTTTAAGTGAACAACCTCTTCTTGATGAACAGTTATGCTATTTGCACCGGCTTCAATAAATTTTTCAAGTAAGGCATCGGGATCTTTGATCATTAAATGCACATCAACCGGAAGTTTGGTAATTTTTCTTACAGCTTGTACTACAACAGGTCCAAAAGTTAAATTAGGAACAAACTTACCGTCCATAATATCGCAATGAATCCAATCAGCTCCGCCAAGCTCTGTAGAACGAATTTGCTGCGAAAGATTTGAGAAATCCGAGTTCAAAATTGATGAAGCAATTAATTTCTTGGAATTCACTTGTATAACCTTATTTAGTTCTGGTTAAAGTAACAGTAACGCTGTCGCCGATTTTAGCCAAAGTATTTATACTAGGATATTGATCTACAACTGTATTCGGCAAATAATTTTGTGAAAAGATATATACTTTATTACCGACTCTTAGAGAATTATTCTTAAGAATTTTTTCCGCTTCCGATAATGTCTGTCCGAATAAGCTTGGCACACGAACCATTCCAACCTGTGGTCCAATGCTTAGTTTAAAATTAACTGCTGATCCTTTTGATATTTCTTTTCCTTGAAAATATTGCTGCTCTACTATTATACCGGCTGGAAATTCAGATTCTATAGAATCAATTTTGCCGATAGAAAGACCAAGACGCTCTAAAGTTACAGTTGCATCTCTAATCGTCTTACCAATTAAAGAAGGCATCGGTATTTGCGGCTCGCCGCCGCTGATTGTTAAATAAATTCTCCGATTGCTCTTTACAATTAAATTTGGTGCGGGGTTTTGAAATATCACGTGATCTTTCTGATATTTTTGATCATAGCGGGATGTTTGTACAACAGGATTAAGACCGGCATCTTCAAGAATTTTTATTGCTTCATCTTTTTGTTTACCAACAACATTCGGGACTTTATGTTCGCTCCCGCTTACATAAAGCGGCAAAAGGATGTAATCAATAACGAAAAGAAAAACAAAGATACCGCCAAGGATGTACAGTAATTTTTTCCAAGATATTTTTGAGGGCTTTTTCATAGCTGAAATATAATTAAAGTATGAACTCCTATACAATCTTTAGTTAAATATTTTTGAAACCTCTAAAAAATATATTTGTTATTTCGACCGGAGAGAGAAATCCTTTTTATTTATAAGATTTCACAGTCACTCCTCTTCTTCGGAATGACATCTTAGAATTTTTCAGATGTCTCATTTTTTATAAATATAATGACAGGCAAACTAAAACTCTCCCACTTTTGCTTATAGTTTAACTTTTTGATTAATTTAACTTGTTAAGTGAATTAGAATTTAAACAGTTGAAACGGTTTGATTGTCTTGCTTTTTTTCTAACCATGCGATTAATCGCGGGGTTAAAGAAAATAGTAGTAATAGATTTAACTGTTTTAACAGTTTACCAAACTATACTCCTACATTTTTATGTATAAAAACTATTTCTTCATTTTTAGATCTATCAAAGAATTATTTCCCGCAATTCACGGAAAGCAAATACTCGATGCCTATACTCAAGAGAAAGACAAACTGTTTCTACACATTCCGTTAAAAGATAAACCGTTATTTCATGTAATTATTTCTACAAATCCTCAACAGCACTACATCACGACAAAAGATGAACATCATAAAGCAAAGAAGAACACGATTAGTTTTTTTGAAACCAATTTACCGGCTAAGGTTAACTCGATAAAAATTGCATTGGGAGACCGTATAATTGAATTCACTCTCTCCAATTCAAAATTATATGTTGTATTCCGCGGCGGACAGAGTAATATTTATCTTTTTGATTCCAACAATAATTTACATCCTTTCAAGAAAGTTGAGAAAGAAGAAAGGGAAAGATTTCTAAAAGAGCTTCCGTTCATAAATTTTATTGATTCGTTCCCATTAATTAATTCATTTATAGAGAATGAAGTTAATGAATCAATAATCCGGAAGTTACCTTTCATTGGTAAAGATATTGTAAGAGAAGCTGACTCTCGTACGAATACTTTTAGAAAAAATCTTTTTAGTGCGGTTGATGAAATTATTAACGAAAAAATTGCAGTTTACTACGATGAGAATCTCGGCAAGCCAAGTTTTCATCCGGCTGCGTTTATATCTCACACTCTGCCTCAAGAGCACTTCTTGTTTGATAATTACTTCAACGCGCTGAACAAATATTTCACACTCTCCTTCTCGGAAACGAAGGTGAAGAATGTTAGAAAAGAGATTGAAAAATTTCTTACGAAAACAATTGAAGCATTAACGGGTAAGCTGAATAACTTAAAAGGACGCGTTGATGCCGGCACAAAAGAAAAAATCTATCATCAGTATGGTGATCTTCTGCTGGCAAATATTCAGTTATTGAGAAAAGGAATGAAAGAAATTGAACTGGAGGATTACTCTTCCGGTGAGATACATAAAATTAAGCTTGATGAAAAACTTTCTCCTAATCAAAATGTTGACCGCTATTACGATAAATCACGTGCGGAGAAGATTGAATTTCAAAGATCGAGCGAACTTCTCGAATTAAATGCAAAAGAATATGAACGGTTAATTAAAATAAGAGATAAATTTGAGCGCACGGAAGTTCAGGAAGAACTTCTGCAAATAAAAAAAGAATTGAAGATGAAAACGCAGTCACCACAAACGGACGACAAGAAAGATAAATCCTCATACAGACATTTCTTAATTGACGGCAAGTACAACATATATGTAGGCAAGGACAGCAAGAACAACGATATGCTTACAACAAAATTTGCAAAGCAGAATGATTTCTGGTTTCATGCGCGTTCTGTTTCCGGTTCGCATGTTGTTCTTAGAGTTGAAAACACAAAAGAAACAGTACCAAAAAATATTTTGCATAAGACGGCTTCCGTTGCCGCATTCTACAGTAAAGCAAAAACCTCTAAGCTTGTTCCCGTAACTTATACGCTTAAAAAATATGTTGTAAAAAATGCTAGACACGAACCAGGACAAGTTACCGTAACAAAAGAAAAAGTTTTACTTGTCAAACCGGAAATACCCGTCGGGTGTGAGATGGTTACGGATTAATATATCTCGTTTCTCAATGAAATGTTCACTTGACAACCCCTTGTGTTCCTTCCTTAAAAAAAGAATTGATAATTTTATGCAAAAGAATTCCAATCATCCCCCTCCTCTGTTTGAGGAGGGGGAATTAAAGGGGGTGGTCAGTTGCTTTCTACAATCTTTATTTTAGTCTTCCTTAAGTCTTTCTAATATTTTCTTAACAACTGAATCCCTTCCGAATATTACATCTGTGTTCTTAAATCGAATGACAGTTATTTTTAATCCATTCAGAAATTCTGTTCGCTTTTGATCATACTCTTTTTGTTTATTGTTCTCATGTTGTCCGCCGTCTAATTCTATTGCTAATCTTGCTTCCGGACAATAAAAATCTAAGATATAATTCCCAACACTATGTTGTCTTCTAAATTTTCGTTTATCTAATTGGCTGTTTCTGAGTTCATACCAGAGCATTTTTTCTGCTTGAGTTGCATTGTTTCTTAACTGCTTCCTTTGTGTGATTAATATTTTTTTGTTGTGTAGTCTCGGCATTATGTTTATCCCCTCGTTCTTGACCACCCCTTGTGTTCCCCTCCTTAA
>VEPI01000143.1 GCA_012026935.1 Melioribacter sp.
TGCCATTGTGCAAAAGAAGTAGAGATTAAAACGAAAAGAAGAATAACGGAGAAGAAATACTTTTTCATAAAACTACCCCATAATTTTCTCGTGAGAAAGGTAGCCAATCAAAAAGATTTTTGCAATCTAAAGATAGTATCACCCGACGCAAACGCGGACATCAACCCCATAATATTTATTGTCTTCCCCTAGGATCAGAGGATTTAAATCAAACTCAACAATATTTTTATTTTCAATCATTATCTTAGCGCAAGATAAAATAACTCGTTTCAACTCTTCTATGTCGCAAGGTTTTTCTCCACGGAGACCGCGCAAAATTTTTCCAATAGCCGTTTCATTGATCATATCACCAACATCCTTATCACACATATAAGCAGAACGAATTGAAGTATCGCCAATTGTTTCTACATACTTACCTCCCGCACCAAACATTATTACAGGACCAAACGAGGCATCTCTAAAACCGCCGATTAACAATTCGTGTTTTGGCTTTACAAATTTTAGCGCAAGAAAATATTCTATATCAAAACCGGACCGGGAAAAGCTTTCTTTAATTTCTTTTGCCGCTTTTCGGAGATCAGCTTTGTTTCTAATGTTTAACTTTACAGCGCTCACTTCCGATTTATGAATTACTTTTGGACTAATGCCCTTCAATACAAGCGGGAAAAAATTATTGCGGATGCTTTCAAGCTTTGACGGCTTAATTAACTTACTTTTTATTAATGGCAAAGAGTATTCACCGCATAATTTTGTTATTTCGTTCTGGGATAAGAATCCGCGAGAGAAAATGTTTTTATGAGGCTTCAATCTTAAAAGTGATTCATATTTCTTTTTATTTTTCAAAATCTTTTTTTGCATTGATGTGTAAAACAACATGTTTGATAAAACCTCTGCAGGATCCTCGGGATTTCTAAATACAGGAATTCTTTTTGCGGACTCCCTTCTGTACTTTTCCCAAAACTCGGGCAAAGGCATTGCAACTTGTAAAATTGGTTTCCCGTTTTGAATGGAGCTAATATTCTCTACCACTTCAAACGGAGACACCATTACCGGTTCAACGAAGATAGAAATTACAGCATCTACATTTTCATCTGCCGAGATTATTTCAACTACATTTTTAAAATTCTCAGCAGTTCCTCCCGGCAGAAGATCAACGGGGTTTTCAACACTTCCTTCAGGAATTACGATTTCTTTTAATTTTCTCTTAGTAGATTCACTAAGTTTTGCGAGAATCAAATTTTCCTTTTCAAGAGCATCAACGCACAAAATTGCCGGCCCCCCTGCGTTGGTCACTACAGCAACACGGTTACCGTCCGGTATTTTAAAATTCTCAAATCCTTTTGCTGTGTTGAAAAGTTCATTAAGATTATCTGCACGAATAATTCCAAACTGATTTAGAAGGGAATCAACAACTTTATCTTTACTGCTTAGAGCGCCCGTATGCGATGCTGCTGCCTTCATTCCGCTTTCAGTCCGTCCGGCTTTTAGAACAACCACAGGTTTTGTAATCTCATTTCGCATGAAATATTTTATGAACTCACTTCCGCACTCAAAACTTTCCAAATAAAAAGTCATTACACGGATGTTTTCATCTTTCTGCCAAAAACCGAGCAAATCATTTTCGTTTATATCTGCTTTGTTTCCTACGCTTATAAAATGAGCAAACTTAATATCAGTCTCGCGCAGAGAATTTAACACCGCTGCACCTAACGCTCCGCTTTGAGAAAGAAATCCGGTTGTTCCGCGCTCGGGTTTTTCTGCAACGAAAGTTGCGTTAAGTTTTATTTCATTAAGCGCGTTAATAACGCCCATGCAGTTAGGCCCCAACATTCTTGCACCGGCATTTTTTATTTTTTGCAGAATTCGTTTCTCAAGCTCTTCGCCGTCTTTACCGGTTTCCTTAAATCCCGCAGTAATAAGAATAATAGATTTTACATTTTTGTATAGCAGAGAATCAATGGAGGATTCCACAAATTGTTTTGGAACAACTATGATAGCAAGATCAATCTGCCCCGAAATTTCTTCGATTGCGTGATAGCATGGATAATCAAGTATATCTTCTGCCTTTGGATTTACTGGAAAAACTTTTCCTGTGTATCCGTAAACTTTGATTGTCTTTAGGATTTCATAACCGATGCTTTTTTCTTTTGTTGATGCACCGACAACGCAGATGGATTTTGGATAGAGGAAATTATTGAGAGAGTTCATATTTATGTTTAATTAATTTACTTCAAAAATAAAGATTCATTTCACAAGAATCCTAAATAGATTATTGCCTTATTATACCCGTCAAAGTATATTAAATACGTAAAAATAAAAGGAAAAGAAATGCCCGATCCAATAAAACTCTCGGCAACATTTCCGGTTACACCATAGAAAATATATTCTAATAAATAATTTTTTCCGAACTGCTCATACAGGAAATAAATTGAAAAAAATCTCTTTTATTCTCCACGGCAAACACTTAAGAAAGTATAGGATTCAGTACAAAACAGAAAAATATTTAAGGAAGGAATTTGAAACTGATTTTTATATAACCAAAACAAAATTAGCGGCAGAGAAGTTAGCACAAAAAATTGTTGAGGCAGGAACCCACTATTTGATTGCTGTCGGCGGCGATGGAACGATGCACGAAGTTATAAACGGAGTTATGCGTGTTCCTAAAGAGAAACGGAGAGAGTTGATTATTGGCTTGCTGCCGATAGGAAGCGGAAATGATTTTGCAAGAACAATGAAGCTGTCGCCCAAAATTTCCCGTTTAATTGAGTTGATTAAGCAGAATAAAGTCCTTTCGATTGACGTAGGCAAAATTGAATGTAAAACTTTAGAAGGAAACGACACAACCACTTACTTTAATAACATTGCGGGCATTGGACTTGATGCAGAAGTAGCAAAACGAGTTAATGAAGGGAACAAAACTTACGGGCCAAATGCTGCCTATTACTATGCAACAATAAAATCATTTTTGAATTATAGAAAAAAGAAAGTTAAAATCACCTCCAATGAATTTAACTACGAAGGAAATGTTCTGCTTCTCAGTTTTGCTAATGCAAAATATTTTGGCAGCGGACTTGGAATAGCGCCGCACGCAAAGGTGAACGACGGAAAAATGGCGCTGACTCTTGCCGGAGATGTAAGCTTGTTTGATTATCTTAAAAATGTTGGGACAATTAGAAAATGCGTTAAAGTAAAACATCCGCAGATAATTTATAGCGAAGCAGGAAGCATAACAGTTGAACCGATTGGAGAACCGTGTTTTATTGAAGCGGACGGCGAGATGATCGGGAAAATTCCGCTTAAAGCAACTATGCTGCATAAAGAAATAAATTTTTTGACGGACATTTTAGATTAACCACGCTTCTATTTTATGTGTAAGACCTCGCTGATTTTGGAAACACCGACTTCATTAAACGATTCTATAGCAAAATAGTAATCTTGCCCGACAGTTAATGCGCGTAGTTCTAATTTAGCTTCTCCATCTGCCCAAACCTGATAAGTTTGGTAAAGTTTGTCTTTCCCGATTCCCCATAAAACATTGTAACCAACGGCACCATCAACTTTATTCCAGGTTATGAAAGCATTACGTTCGTCGGAATCCCGGAAAACTTTTAAACCGGCAGGTGTTTGTGGAAAACTTCCACGACCATTTCCAAAAACTCTTATATCACTCACGGCAAGATTTGGCGTAGGCATGTAAACATTTTCATATTTAATGTAGCGAGCTTTAACTGATGCAGGTAATTCAAAATATCCATTCGGACGATCTTGTTTTTCTTTTGATAGATCAACAATTGTCTGCCAAATTTTTCCATCTAAAGAGGAATAAAATTTATATTTTGTATAAACATACGAGGTGTCGTTATCATAAATATTTGATTTGTAATCAGCAAAGTGAATTTGTACGGCTCTAACATCATAGTTATTTTTTAAATCAATCATCAGCCATTCACCGCGCTTGTTTGATTTTGCAACCCAAAACGATCGCGGATTTTCATCCGTTACATTTGAAACTTTAAAAGTATCTTGCACAGAAGATGCGGTAGCTGGTTTTTTGTAAGAAAGAAGCATCCATCCTGCAAAGAGCTCGTCTTTGTTTTTTAATTTTGCAGTCGGTAAGTAATGAGGAAAATCTCCAAAGCGGGTGTTTGCATACATCAAATCATCTTTATCAAAGAATGCGGGAAACATTGCGATACGTCTTTCAAAATTCCAATTAATTGCAATCCACGGAGTTCCGGTGTTCCAATAATTTCCAAAATTATCTTGAAAAGTATTTCCATGTCCGGCGCCGGTCATAAATCCGCCAGGCTTATAAGAGATAGGATTATTAGGTGCATATTCAAAAGGACCGAGTGGATTGCTGCCGACATAAGTTCCGTTTGCATAAACATTGTATTCGGTTCCGGGTGCGGCGTATTGCAGATAATATTTTTTATTATGCTTAGTCATCCACGCACCTTCGATAAACGGTTTTCTTGTTGAAGTGTGGTTTGGACCAAAGCGTTCCCATCCGTGCTTTTCCGGATATAAATAAAGAAGTTTTTTGATCTCTCCCGTATAAACCAATTGTTTGCTGTGATCAAGCTCGCTTCCGTAGATCGGGAATACATTTGATGAGCCCCAATACATAAACCATCTGTCTGTCTCGTCATCGTGGAAAATTGCCGGATCCCACGGACCGATAGTATCCGGAAGAAGCGGTAACCAGCGATTGAAAAATTTTAATTTTCCCGATTCAGGATCTGTAGAGAAAAAGATCGGACGCTGTTGAAATGTTGATTGAAAAAGATAAAGCGTATCCCGCACAGAAAGAGCTGCAGGTGCGCATATATCTTCCATCGGCCACTTGTTCGGCTCGATGAATTTCCAATGAAGCAAATCTTTAGAATGCCAGTATCCGCCGGAAATTGTAACGAACAAAAAATATTCTCCTTTGTGATTTACGATTACAGGATCGGCGCCGCTTCGGTAAGAAATTTTATCGTTAATTTGTTCCCAATTGTATCTGTAGTTTATATCTATCGGGTTACAGTAAGTTTTTTGATTGGGATTTTGTGCATAACAGTAAATCGCTGAAAGGAAAAAAATCATTAATGATATTTTCTTTAGAGACAAATTCATAATCAAAATCCGCAATACAGGTTTTATAATATTAACGCTTTTCATATTTCCAGTTTCTGGCTTTTCCTTCGGCAAGCCACTCAAGTGTTGTTGCAATCCGTTTATTGCGGGTCTCTTCGGTCTTTGCCTCAGTGATCCATTCCACATATTCTTTTTTGTGCGAATAGCTGAAGTTGTTGAATGTTTCGTTTGCCTTTTGGTTTTTCTTTAACTCTTTAGAAAAATAGTTTGGGACGACAATAACCTTTTTCTCGGAAGAGATTTTTTTCTTCGGAAGCTTAACTCCATCGGCGTTTAATTTTGCCGCTTCTTTTAAGTAAGAGATTAATGTTTTGTCTGAAGGAAGATCTTTAAGGGAAGTAATTCTTCCCAGATGTCCCATAGCGGTTTCAGATTTTGCGTTTGACATAAGAACAGGGTCCTTCATCAAAGCGGCTTTCCAAAAACCGAACACACAATGTTGTTTAAATGCAGCCATACTGCAAAATGGACCCTTGTAATCAAAGCTGGCAAAACTCCATTTAATTGTTTCTTCAACATCGGGACAAGCTTTGTGAACAAGCTCTCGCAAATGTTTAAGAATTGGTTTTGCAAAATCTTGCGATTTGGCAATGTAAGCATCAACGCGCAAATCTTTTTTGCCCATATCGGTTTATTCTCCTTTCCACAGTAATTATATTAAGTTTAATAATAAAATAAATTTTTTTAGAGAAAATGGGAACAATATTAGTAAAATCAAAAAATATATTAGCTCTACCACCACAGCTTTCCAGAAAGTATGGTATTAAACGAGGAGTAAAAATATTTTTTGAAGAACAAAAAGATCATATTAAAATATTCCCTATCTCAGAGGAAATTATTGATATAAATAAAGGGTTTTTGGGAAAGAAGGACAATTTTCTAAACGCCCTTATGAAAGAGAAAACAAAAGAAAAAAAATTATAAAACATGTCCCGCTTCAAACTATATATAGAATACGAAGGCACGCGTTACAGCGGCTGGC
>VEPI01000068.1 GCA_012026935.1 Melioribacter sp.
GCAATAGAAAAAGATATTGAATTCATCGAGAAACACGGAATCAGATTTGTTTTCGGATTTAATCCAAACTTCTCAATTGATAAACTGAAGAAGGAAGGATATAAATACATCTACATTGCTATCGGTGCAGAAGCATCAAATAAAATTAAGATTGATGGTAATGATGAAAATATTTTTAATGCGATCGAGTTTTTGAAAGATTATCACAATGATCAAACCATAAAACCCGGTAAGAGTGTGGCTGTTATTGGCGGCGGTAATTCTGCAATGGATAGCGCACGCGCTGCAACAAGGTATAAAGGAGTGAAAAAAGTTTATTTAATTTACCGTCGTACAAAAGAACAAATGCCAGCCGATAAAGAAGAATTTCATTCCGCATTAAATGATGGAGTTGTTTTTAAGGAACTGCTGCTGCCTGTCAGATTTAGCAAAGGATTTTTAATTTGTCAGAAAATGAAACTAAGTGATACCGGTTCCGATGGAAGAAGAAATGTAATGCCGGTTGATGGCGAGTATGAAGAAATACGAATTGATAGTGTGATCTCTGCAGTTGGTGAAAAAGTTGAAACGGGATTTTTGACCAAGAATAAAATTCAATTGGAAAATAACAGAGTGAAAGTTTCCGAGACAAATGAGACGATGTTGAAAAATGTTTTTATCGGTGGAGACGCTTTAAGGGGGCCATCAACAGTAGTTGAATCAATTGCAGATGGAATGAAAGCTGCAGCCTCAATTATTAAAAAAGAAAATATTAAAGCTGAACTGTATTCAATTAAAAATTATTTTGTCAATGATAAACAACTTGTCGAAGACATAGGAATAAGAAAGGGAGAAATTGCTAATCAGACTCGTACAAATTTTACACTTGAAGCCGGAAGATGTTTAGGTTGTAATTTTATCTGCAATAAGTGTGTTGAAGTTTGCCCGAACCGTGCAAATGTTGCAACTATGTCAAATTCAGATTCCTTTAAAGACAAATATCAAATTATCCATCTTGATCAATTATGCAACGAGTGCGGCAACTGCGAAACTTTCTGTCCTTATAATGGAAAACCTTATAAAGAGAAATTCACATTTTTCAAAAGTAAAATCGCCTATTCCAACAGTACAAATGACGGTTTTTTCTTCGTTGATGACAATAATCTTACAACAGTAAATGTAAGATTGAAATCAGAAAATGGAACGATCGTTTTCAATAAAAATGGAGAAGTTGAGCAAACGACTATTAATAATCAAAACGAATCAGTTCAATTAATAAAAACTTTCCGGAAGGATTATTCTTTTCTAATTTGAAATAATTAGTGAGATGTTACTTCTTTTGCGCTTTCAGCAATTGCTTCTATGATTTGTTTGTAACCTGTACATCTGCAGAGATTTCCCGCAATTGCATCTTTGATTTCTTCTTCTGTTGGATTTGGGTTTTCTTCTAGTAAAGCAAAAGCCGATAATACCATTGCCGGTGAACAGAATCCGCATTGAACTGCGCCGTATTTTAAGAAATTTTTTTGAATCGGATGCAATTCATTACCGTTTGCGATTCCCTCGATTGTAACAATCTCGTTTCCTTCAACCTGCGCTGCAAAGATTAAACATGAATTAACAGCTTTTCCATTCATCAGAACCGTACAAGCACCGCACTCTCCAACGCCGCATCCTTCTTTTGTTCCAGTTAAACTAAATCTATCTCGCAACAGATCAAGCAAACGAATACTAGGTTCAGTTTCTACAATAACTTCTTTTCCGTTAAGTATAAATTTTAGTTTAATCATTTTATTCTCATTGTCATTCTGATCCCGACTTATCGGGAGAAGAATCTCTAAACATATAAGTTAGAGATTCTTCTTCGTTGCACTTCTCAGAATTTGATAAAACATCTGCTGAACAACCGGTAATTTATATTCACTCGACCAGCGCAATCCAGTTAATTTTATTATTTCATCGCCCATCTTGCAGGCAAGTGTTTTAAGAAAATTGTTGTTTACTTCTTTCCCTTTGGCAAATTTTTCAAGTTCTGAAAATCGAGTTCCGATTGGAGTTACAGCGCCGGATGCAATTCTTATTTCATTTATTTTATTTTTTTCTAATTCCATTAACACAGCGAAGGTAATTCTGCTTATAGCAACTGCCTGCCTTCTTCCGAGTTTATAAAAATCTCCTATAAAGTTTTCCGGAGGAACCGGGATATTTATGCGTGTTACAATTTCATCTTTCTTTAATTGAGTTATGTAAGGACCCTGCAAAAATTCCTGAAGAGATATTTCCCTTTTAGAATTAATTGATTCAATTTCTATTGTTGCGTTGTAAACCAAGAGAGCAGGAACTGTATCGGCACATGGAGCGTTGTTCACAAAATTTCCGGCTATCGTTGCACGGTTCCTTATCTGCAAACTGCCTATTGTTGCAACAGCTTTTTTTAGAATTGGTAATTCTTTTGAAACGATCTGGTTTTTATAAATTTCCGTAAATGTTGAAGCTGCACCGATTGATATTCTACCATTCGCTTGTCCAATTCCTTTAACTTCAGCAACACGATTAATATCAATTAGAACTTCTGTTTTAATAAAACGGTTCGATTCTTGTTTCAGTCCGGTAACTATATCCGTTCCGCCGGCTATAATTCTTAAATCCCCGCCATTACTTGAAAGAATACCGAGTACTTCATTCAAATTTTTAGGAGTCAATATTTCGATTGATGATATCACAGTAAACTTCCTCTTTTCACTTCAACCGGTCTAAGTTTTTTACCAAGTAGAATTTCTTCCAGGTTCAGAGGTAAATTAAAAAATCTTTTTCCAAGTGCATTACAAACTGCATTTGAGATCGCCGCGGCTGTTAATTCTAAAGTCGGTTCTCCCAATGATTTTGCACCCCACGGTCCGTAAATTTCTTTTCCTTCAACAATGATTGGTTTTATTTCTCCGATATCTTTTGCTGTTAGAATTAAATACTGATCAAAATTTAATTCACGGATTAATCCATTTTCCGTTGTGACTTCCTCCAGCGTTCCATAACCGGCACCTTGTGTAACACCACCATAAATTTGTCCTTCAGCACCAAGTTTATTTATTACTGTTCCGGGATCGTGTACTGCAGTAATTTTATCTAGATAAACTTCGCCGGTTCCTTGATTAACACTCACTTCAGCTACTTGACATCCGTACACATATGTAAAGTAAGCGTCTCCTTGGCCAGTTTGTTCATTCCAATCAACATTCGGGCTTTTGTACCAACCGATTGTTGCAAGATTTACTCCGCGGTTAGCTGCAAGTTTGCAAAGATCTTGGAAAGTGATTGGTGATTTGTGATTTGTGATTAGTGCCAGATTGTTTTTGAAAATAATTTTTTCTGCAGCTTTTAATTTCCATTCTGCACGAATTAATTCTTCCAGTCTTGTGCGTAAAATTTCTGCAGCATTTTTTACAGCACCGCCGCCCATCAAAGTTGCGCGTGATGCAACAGTCGGTCCGCTATCCGGTACTCGCGATGTATCTGTTTCTAAATAAAATATATTATCGGTTGTAATTCCTAATTCTTCAGCGACAATTATTGAAAATGTTGTTCTTAATCCTTGCCCGTTTTCTGCTAATCCGGAAAGTAAATAAATTGTTCCGTCATTTTGAATTGAGAGATAGCAGGCTGCAGCATCAATTCCTTCAGCGCCAAGCGAACAACCGCGGTAACTTACTGCGAGACCAATTCCTTTTTTAATAAGTTGATCCGGTTCAATGAATTGCGAGTTATTGAAAACCGGTTTGTTGAAATCATATTTTTGAATTATTGATTTATCTTTTTTGTATTTCTTCCATTTGTTTTGAAAATCAGTTTCTTTTGTTGCTGTATCCAAAACAGTTAAAAGATTTACATCGTGGTTCTGAAGTTTTTGCCCTGTTGCAGTTATTGATCCGGCTTTCAATCCGTTAATTTTTCTTACTTCAACGGGATTCATTCCAAGCTGAAGTGCGATCTCATCCATCAACGATTCATTTGCAAAAACCGGTTGAGGCGAACCGAATCCGCGCATTGCACCTGTGTAAGGATTGTTTGTATAAACAGCGCGTACATCGGTATGAACATTTTCAATTTCATATGGTCCGGTTGCTTGAACAACAGAACGCCATGTTACAAACGGACTCATTGAACAGTAAGCTCCGCCGTCCGCAAGAATATCTATTTGCATCGCTTTTATCTTACCGGAGCTTTTGAATCCAACTTTGTAATTTAAAATGTATGGATGGCGTTTGTATGATTCTAAAATTGATTCTTCTCTTGTGTATCGTATTTTCACCGGGCGATTAACTTTAATTGCTGCAACTGCAGCACGTGCAGATAGAATACACATTGTATCATCCTTACCACCGAACGATCCTCCCAGTTGTGCTTGAATTACCTGCACTTTATCTAACGGAAGATTTACAACAGCAGCAATAATTTTTCTTGCACTAAAAGGATTTTGAATACTGCCGATAATTTTTATTCCGTTCTGCCCGAGCGGTATTGCAATAACAGCTTCAGGCTCAATGTAAGCATGCTCAATCAACTGCGTTGTATAAGTTTGTTCCAATATATGATCGCTCTCGGTAAATCCTTTTTCAATATTTCCTTTTCGTAATGGATGATGAATAATAAGATTGCTTCCAAGCTCAGGATGAATTAATGGTGATTTCGGATCAAGTGATTTTTGTGGATCAGTTAATGTCGGAAGAGGTGTGTAATCAATTTTTATCTTTGATAGTGCCGAGCGAAGTCGAGTCGTATCCTCGCCAACCAGCATTGCAAGAACATCTCCCGGTGTTACAACTACTTCATCACAGAAAATCGGTTGGTCATTTTTGATCATTCCGACTTTCTTTGCACCCGGGATGTCTGCAGATGTAATTATCGAATTGACCGCCTGATCGTTCTCTACTTCAGAATAATTAATCGAATTGATTTTTGCGTGGGTTTCAGAAATTCTAAGCATTACAGCATGAAGCATTCCGTCAAATTTATAATCATCGGCAAACTTAGCCCGGCCGGTAATTTTATCGAATCCGTCTTCACGAATTATTGGTTTGCCTACAACGGAAAATTCTTTTTTCATTAATTCTCATCTCGTCATTCCGGGAACAATTGAAGTCCGACCGAAGAATCTCCAACTAATAATTTCGAGATTCTTTAGTCGTTACTCACCTTCAGAATGACACTATTATTTTATTTGATGATATAATCTTTCACCTTGAATGTAAATCTCATTTTTAATTTTGTTCTCATCAACTCCGATTAGCTGAAAATCTTTCATCAAAAAATTTCCATTCTGTACAACAGTTTGGATTGGATATTCCAACATACCAAAAATGAAATGTCCCCAAAAATTTTCTTTAGTGAGCGGTGTAGGGGGAATATAATCCCAAACTATTAAGTCAGCACGTTCATTTTCACCGAGTGTTCCAAAATCCGGAAAATATTTTTTAGCAAATCCGATTTGATCGAAATAAATCTTCTTGATAAGTGTTGTCGCTTGATCTCCACTGATGCCTTGATCTCTAAAAGTTAAATACATTTGTTTAAGCGAACGGGAAATGTTTGAATGCATGCCATCTGTTCCGGTTAAGAAAGGAATACTTTTAGGAATTTTTCCGAAATTAGGAACACCGACAGAATTATTCATATTGGAATCAAGGCAAAATGCAATTGCGCTTTCCGCTTCGTTAATCTTGGCATAATCTCTTTCTTTTAGATGGACACCATGTACCAAAATGCTTTTATCATTCATCAGCTTAAATTTTTTCAAACGGCTGACAGGCAATGAGCCGGTATATTCAACACTTAATTTATTATCACTTTCATCTTCTGCGACATGAATATGAATTCCCCAATCGGATTTCATAAGTTTTTTTGATTCGTGCAGAAGATCATCCGAAAGTGTAAACGATGCATGTAATCCCAGCATAGCATGAAAATCATCATTCATTTGAAACGAGTAAAACTCCTTGTTCTCTGATAGTCCTCTTAGTGCATTGTCTTGGCCGTTTCTATCTGTGCTTTCAAAACAAAGCACACCCCGTAATTTGAAATCGTTTAATACATTTTTTATTGTTTTTAAACTTCCGGCAATTTCGTTTTGCGAGGAATGATGATCAAAAATATATGTTACACCGCTGCGTATTGATTCAACCGCAGCCATTTGTACCGAAGAAGTTATCATTTCCATGTCGAGCACACGGTCGAGTTTCCACCAAAGATTTTTCAGAACGTTTTGGAAATTATCAAACTTGCCTTTAAGCGGTAACCCTTTTGCAAGTCGGGAGTAAATGTGATCATGAAAGTTTACTAATGGAATAGTTACTACTCTTCCGTAAGCATTAAAGGAATCTTTATTAACCTTATCGGGGTTTTTCAAATAAATATGAAAAAATTTAGGACGAATTTTAGAGATCTTTCCCCCGGATATTATTATGTCGCCAAAGAATGGAATTATTTCATCTTCTACAATAGAACATATCCAAGCATTTTCGATAGTTAGATTTTTTGTTTTCATATTTATTTTAATCAAGAATCTATTCTGTTAGTCCAACTTGTTTATTAAAATCATCAATTAGTTTATCCCACACGGGAACAATGGCAAATTTATCTTTCCAATAGTTCTCATCATACCATTGAGCGTTTAGTTCTTCAACTGATTTACCCTGCTGCTCTACCCAAGTAAAATATTTTAAGTTGTGAATCCGTTTTTTATCGTAATAGCTCAACTCGCTAAAATAGTCAATCGTTTGTTTTTTGATTATGGAAGTCCAATCAACTTCGCCCTGATGCTCGGAATATTTTCCCCATTCTTGATTCATTTCTTCCAAACGCGAGTTGTACATTTCTTTCGAATCGGTGAAGATTGTAAATATTATGTCGTTTTCGTTCATCTCATAATACTTCGCAAGCTTAATTGAACTTAACATATTGCTGATTGAAGAAATTCCAAGCCATGAAAGTTTATCAATTACCTCGTCCTTCACACCATTAACCATCAACCATCTCTTCCCTTCCGGTTCATTGAATAGACGTAAAACTTTCAAAGGATCTTCATCGTTAATAGCGGCAACACAATCTGTGTTTTTAACATTATGAATCCATGGTATATGTTTATCACCGATTCCTTCAATGCGGTGACCGCCGTAACCGTTCATCAGCAATGTCGGGCATTGCAGAGCTTCCGAAGCAACAATTTTTATTTGCGGAAATACTTCGCGTAGATAATCGCCCGCACCGATTGTTCCGGCAGATCCCGTTGCGCTTACATATCCGCTAACTCTCTGGTTTTCCTTTTTAATTTGATTGAAAAGCTTTTCGATTGTAGAACCGGTAACCGTGTAATGCCAAATTGTATTTCCAAATTGATCAAACTGATTGAAAATTACATATTCATCACTCTTTTTTTCAAGCTCGTGACATTTATCATAAATTTCTTTTACGTTGCTTTCGCATCCCGGGGTCGCATAAATTTCCGCACCCATATCTTTTAGCCAATCAAATCTTTCTTTGCTCATCTCTTCGGGAAGAATTGCAACTCCATGAACAGAGAGCAGCCGCGAATTAAAAACTCCGCCGCGGCAATAATTCCCGGTTGAAGGCCAAACAGCTTTATGATATTCAGGATTAAATTTTCCAGTTATCAGATAAGGTACAAGACAACCGTACGAGGCACCGACTTTATGTGCGCCGGTCGGAAAAAATTTACCGACCAGACCAATGATGCGCGCTTTAACACCGGAAATTTCTTTCGGTATTTCTAAAAAATTTATTCCGCCTATCTTTCCAGTTGCAGCATCATTCTGCCAATTAATACGAAATAAATTAATCGGATCTGTTTCCTGCATTCCAACTTTGTGAAGTTTATCTTGAATTTTTTGAGGAATGATTTCCGGATTTTTCATTTCGGAGAATTTCGGAAGAATTATTTTTTGTTTCTTACATCGTTCAACCGTTTTTTTTAGAAATTCTTTATTCTCAATCTGCCATGACCAATTGTTCATCCTTTCTCCTGGTGTTTTGGTGTATTGTATAATGTAAGCAAAACTTTTTCGGGCGTAAGCGGTGCAGAGAAATTTATTTCAAGATTTGGTTTAAATGCTTTCATTGCATTCATCAATGCAAAGTAAACACCAATGCCGTACATCAACGGCGGCTCACCGATTGCTTTGGATTTGTTCGGTCCGAACGGATTAGATGCATTTTCCAGAAAATGAATTTTCATTTCTTTCGGAACAGCATGTATATCGGGTATTTTATAAGTTGAAAGAGCATCTGTCAATAGTTTCCCCTCGCTGTTCCATTTCAATTCTTCCATTGTCATCCAGCCAATTCCTTGTACTATTCCGCCCTCAGCCTGACCTAAATCAATTGTCCGGTTAATTGTATCACCGAAATCATGAACCACTTTTACCGAATCAACTTCATAAATGCCTCTTAAACAATCCAATGTTACTTCAACAAGGCCAACACCGTATGAATGGTAAGCGAACGGTTTACCTTTATTAGTTTTTGTATTGAAATAAATATCCGGTGTTGAATGATGTGCCTGTGCAGTCAGGCTAATTCGTTTTTGATATGCGATGTTGACCAACCTTGTAAAGGTTAGAGCGGTTTTAGTGTCCTTATAATAAATTATTTCATCTTTTAACTTTATCCGGGAAATTTTATTCAGCTTAAGTTCATCGGCGGCAATTTTCTTTAAGCGTTCGGTTAAAATTTTGCATGCATCAATGACAGCAAAACCATTTAGGTCTGTACCTTTGCTTGCGGCTGTAGCCGAAGTATTTGAAACACGCGAAGTATTTGTTGAATCAATACGAATTCTTTCAATGTTTATTGATAGTTCATTAGCGGCAATATTTCTTAATTTTTCATTAACACCTTGTCCCATCTCGATTGCGGCAGAACTAATACTGACAGAACCATCTGTGTAAATGTGAAGAAGTGCTGAAGCTTGATTCAAGAATGTTGTAGTGAAAGAGATTCCGAAAGTGACCGGCATTATTGCTGCGCCTTTTTTCACCAATTTATTTTTTGAATTGAATCCACGAATTCTATCAAAAACTTCCTTTGGTTTATATTTATCTTCAACTCCTGCAAAACAATTTCCAATATTACAATTCAAAGTTTTTTGTCCGTATGGAAATTCATTTCCTTCATTTAATAAATTTATTTTTTGAATCTCGGATGGATCTAACCCGAGTCCTTTAGCCGCTTTGTAGATAGCTGATTCAATCACAAACATTCCCTGCGGTCCGCCAAATCCTCTGAATGCGGTGAATGGAGTAAGATTAGTTTTACAACTTAATGCGGTTGCTTTTACATTTGGAATGAAATAAGAATTTGTACAATGGAAAAGTGTACGATCTAATATTGCCGGCGAAAGATCCGCAGCCGCGCCTGCATTCTGATAATAAGTTACTTCGTAAGCAAGAATTTTTCCTTTCTTAGTTAACCCGATTTTGAAATCGGAAGAGTACGGATGCCGTTTGCCTGTAATTCTAATATCTTCCTGACGCGGTAAAATTATTTTAACCGGTTTATTTAATTTCAATGCGGCTAAAGCAGCCATAATAGCCCACGCGGTTGCTTGATCTTCTTTACCGCCAAATCCTCCGCCAAGTCTTGTAACATCTACTTCTATTTTGTGCATCGGCAGATCAAGAACTCGCGCGGCAGTGCGTTGAACCGTTGTTGGTCCCTGCGTAGATGAAATTATTTTTATTCCACCGCCTTCAGCCGGAAATGCAAACGTCGCTTGTGTTTCAAGATAAAGATGCTCTTGTCCCCCGTTCTCAACAGTACCTTCAAATATGTAATCGCATTTTCCCCAAGCTTTATTAATATTGCCGAGTTCAAATATTCTTGGCGGGATTATTAAATCGCCTTTTTTTGCAGCTTCGCGCGGATCGAAAACTGCAGGAAGTTTTTCAAATACACACTTGATTTTTTTTGCAGCATCGTGTGCTTGAAGAAAAGTTTCTGCAATTACCAATGCAATTGGGTGGCCGATAAAGTGAACTGTCTCTTCAGCAAATAGATCTTCATCTTGAACTATTCCGCCAATCTGATTTTCGCCCGGAATATCTTTTGCGGAAATAATTCCTTTAACACCTTGCACACTTAATGCTTCTTCAAAATCTATACTTAAAATTTTCCCATGTGCTATAGAAGAATAAAAAACATAGCCGTACAAAGTACCTTGCGGTGATACAATGTCATCAACAAAAAGCGATTGACCGCAAACATGTCTTGTAGAATCTACGTTTCTCAAAGCAGTTTCTCCGGATCAACTAGTTGCGGAAAAAGTTTTATAAAATGTGCATAAAATAATTGTCGCAATAATAAACTTTTATACTCGGCGGAACCACGCGCATCGCTGATTGGCGAAATCTCCTTTAATGAAATTTCCGCCGCGTTTCTTATCGTTTCTGTATCAATCGTTTTGTTTTTCAAATAGTTACAAGTGTTGTTAAGATATAATGGAATTGGTGCTACTCCTCCTGCCGAAATATGAATGTTTGATATTTTTCCAGATTTTGATTCCGCATAAACCGATGAATTTACACTTGCTATATCAAGATAAGTTCGCTTGGAAATTTTCTCAAAATTGAATAACGAATTTTTTGAAGGAGTTAGAAAAGTTATTTTATCAACAATTTCATTTTTTTTCTTATCTAAAGATTTATATCCCTTATAAAAATTTTTTAGAAGGATTGATCTTTTCTTTTTTCCGTCTTTCAAATGAACAGTTGAGTTAAGAGCAAGGAGTATATTGACCATATCTCCAATTGGCGAAGCATTAACGATATTCCCGCCAATTGTTGCTCTATTACGAATTGGGAGTGAACCGAATAAATCTAAATAGTTGTTCCATTTAGGAAAATATTTTTGAAGAAGTTTAGATGTTTTTATCTCTTCGATAGTTGCAGCCGAACCAATATTGATTTGCTTCCCTATCCGAGAAATTCCGGAAAGCTTTTTATTTTGTGAAATTAAATTTCCTTTACTGCCGACTAAACTTTCCCATCTTTGAACATAAAGATCTGTCCCGCCGGAAATAATAACATTTGATTTTTTTTCAACTGATTTATGATTTGTTGAAATCTTCTCAAGACGTTTTTTTATACCACGAAAATAATCGGGTATAAATTTTAGCGAAATAAGATTTTCAAGATGATTCCCGTTATCAGATTTTCCATTCTCAAATATTGAAATTGAATCTGAGGCAGCACGTTTAATTCCTCCATAACCGGTGCATCGGCAGATATTTCCGCCAAGTGATTCTATTGCATCATCTGTATTGAGATTTGAGCAGTTCAAAAAATATCCTGTCATAGAAACAACAAAACCAGGTGTACAAAATCCGCATTGAGTACCGCCCTCATCAACCATTGTTGCTTGAACAGGTGAAAGTTCTTTCTGATTGATTCCTTCAACAGTTACAACGTGTTTGCCACTGGCATCTCCTAACGGCATCAAGCATGAATTAACAGATTTATATTTTACTGTTCCTTTAACCAACTCGCCAAGTAGCACCGTACAAGCACCACAATCACCTTCACGGCATCCTTCTTTAGTTCCGGTTAACATTTTTTCTTTTCTTATGAAATCGAGAAGAACTATTGTGGGGGGAAGATCAGTAGAAATATTAAGATCATTAAGGATAAAGTTGATCATTTTAACCTCAGTGGAATAATATCCACTAATGGTACTGCAATAACAGAAATAAATATCTTACTTATCAAAAAATTAACATTTTGGAATGCCGAAATCAAAAACTTAATTTTATATGCAAATAATCTAATTAGAGATAAGTCATCGAAACCTGGAAGAAAAATTTAACTGCTCTTTGCATTAGTCAATTCTTTTACCGTGCAGCTACAAGAAGTCTGATTCCCTTCCTTCCTCTTTTTATTCATAATATTGGTAAGACATCACCCGAATATACTGCCATTTGGAGCGGGTGGATATTTGCAGCACCATTTATTATCTCGTTTTTTACGACTCCTTTTTGGGGAAGTTTTGGCGATAAGTACGGCAGGAAATTAATGACGATTCTTGCTGTATTTGGTTTTTCTGCAGCTCAGTTTTTGATGGGATTATCTTCAAATTTAACTCAACTTATTTTATTTGCCTCGCTTCAAGAAGCCATGGGCGGATCTTACCCCGCAGCTGTTTCATTAACAGCATCTAATACACCGAAAGAAAAAACCGCACAAGCTCTTGGGATACTACAGTTTGCAAACGGCGCTGGTAATGTTATTGGTCCAGTATTAGGAGGTATACTTGCGGATTTAGTCGGTCTTAGAGAAGTATTCTTCTTAATTGCAATAACTGTTGGATTATCCGGATTTCTGATTGTCTTCTTTATAGATGAAAAAAATTTCACAAGTGAAGATCATAATTATTATTTCCTCACAAAAAATTGGCGGTATGTTTTTGAAAATAAAAAATTAATTTTATGCATGTTGTTTCTATTGATTTATTCTTTAGCCGTTACAGTAGTTCGTCCTACATTCTCTTTGTTTATTAAATCAATGAATTTTACATTGAATAATTCCTCAACAGTAACTGGAATTTTGCTCGGTGTTTTCGGCGGAACTTCTGCATTAGCTTCAGCATTAGTCGGAAAATTAACAACTAAAAGAAAAATTAATTCAATTCTACTTTTTGCCTCAGTTGTTGTAACAACAACATATTTCTTGATTTCATTTGCAAGTTCTGCTTTTTATTTAATAATAGTATTAGCAGTTGGCGGATTTGGATTGGGATTGATTCAGCCATTGGTCTTCACCTTAGTCAGTCACAATACAGATAACAACCGGAAAGCAGGAGTCTTTGGCGTAGGATCGAGTTTTCAGATAATTGGAAATCTTTTCGGTTCAGTATCTGCCGGATATGTTGTTTCCGAATTTGGGTTGCAGTTTCCTTTTGTTGCAGCCGGAATATTATTCTTCTTTGTAATTTTTATTGTTTTATTTGGCTTAAAGAAAAACTTGTGAAAATATTTTATACAATTCAATAGGGTAGAAATGGATTAAACATATTAGATGATAAATTAATGATGTGAACTTAAGCTCCCCTTTCATTATATTTTAATGCATAAACTGTTGGCACTTATATGAGTAAGCTGACGCATGATTCAAAATTGAAATTCCCTGCGAAACAATATTCATTTCACCGGACTTCCACATTATTAAAAATAAATTCGAAAAGGAGCGAAATATGAGAACTCGATTCTTAATTATCGCTTTAGTATTCTTCATTTTAGATGTTCATTTGTTATTATCACAACCAATTGAGCTTGATTATACTAAACCTGAAGAAGTAGCACAGAAATTTCTTGAACTTTATTTTAAAGGGGACTGGTTTGGTGCTTGTAAACTTTGTGCATGTGAAGGATGTGAAGATCAAATGTCGTTCATGATAAAAAAAATGGATGAAGAAAGTACAATTACAGACGACACAAAATGCACATTTACACTTGATAAGTTTGAATTAGATAAAGATGGTACAACGGGCAAATATTATTTTACTAAAAATTGCCCCGATGTAAAGCCAAAGAAAAATCATATTGATATGAAATTGGTTGGTGATAAATGGATGGTTGAATATATTTACAGAAGAGATAAGTTTTTATGAAATCAAATAAACCGATAATTTTTAATTGAACATCTATGATGAGAAATGGAATAAAAAAGAGATTTACATTCGAACATAAAAATGAACCACTTTTACCCAGGGGCCTTTTTGTTAAAAGAATGTTTAAGCATCTCCTTCTTGGTATGTTAACAATTTTGCTCTCACTAATTATCGGAATATTAGGCTATCATTATTTAGAGGGAATTGGCTGGATTGATTCTCTACTCAATGCATCAATGATTCTTGGCGGAATGGGACCCGTGAATGAATTGCATACTGATTCAGGTAAATTTTTTGCTTCAATGTATGCCCTATTTTCGGGGATTATTTTTTTAGTTACTGTTGGAATAATAATAGCTCCCGTAGTACATCGTTTTCTTCACCGTTTGCATATTGATGAAAGAGACAGCAGCTAAATATTACTAAGACAAATTAATACTCAGCTAAGAGAAGAAATATTTTTTTCTTATCTTTTAGCGTCAGTAATTCATTGATAATCATTTAATCGTTTATTGAATTAGGACCAATAAGGTTTTTGACCAACATAAAAAAAGAAAAATATTACAGTCATGAAAAAAATAAAAATAGTCTTAATTTTTTCTACATTATTTCTTTCGCAAATATTTTTTGCTTGTAAAAGCAACGGACAGAAAGAAATCTCGGTTAATATTTATTTAATCGCTTTTGAAGGATCAAATTTAAACGGGAAGAAAATTGGATGTAATGACATTTTGGTTCCAATCACAAAAAATGTCTTAATTGAAAATAACGAAGTTGAGGCAGCTCTTAATGAGCTTTTAGCAACTCCGGGTACTGATGAATTAAAAAATTTTATTAAAGGTCCATCTTTAATTGTTTATCAAGTTAACATAGCAAACGGAGTAGCTGATGTTTATTTAAAGGGTGATTTTGATATCACGGGTCTTTGTGATATACCTCGTATTAAAGAACAGCTTTACGAAACTGCAAAACAATTCCCGGATATTAAAAATGTAGAAATCTATATAAACGATAAAACCCTAGAATCATATCTTTCCGTTTCAGAACAAGGATTTAAATAAACATGTCTTGGATATGGATCTTTATTGCTTCACTTTTTGAAATATCCTGGGCTGTTGGTTTAAAATACTCACAAGGTTTCACGCAATTAAAAGCTACAATTTTCACAATCATAACAATGATACTAAGCTATGTCTTTCTTTCACTCGGTGTAAAGAATCTTCCCATTGGAACTGCTTATGCAGTTTGGACAGGCATTGGTGCTGTTGGAACCGCCATATACGGAATTATTTTTTTTAACGAACCGAAAGATTTAATTCGTGTTTTTTTTATTTTTTTAATCGTAGTTGGAATTATAGGTCTAAGACTTACATATAAAGCCGGTTAAGATGAAAAAACTTTCCCACGAAGAAATCTCTAAGAACAGAAGCACATTATCAACATTACATACAGTAACTAAACTTCCCATTTATGTTGTACTAAATAGTATAAGAAGCAGTTACAATGTTGGATCAATATTCCGTACATCCGACGGAGCAATGATTGAAAAACTTTTTCTCTGCGGGTATACACCTCACCCCCCCAAAAAAGAAGTGCTAAAGACTGCACTCGGTTCACAAGATAGTGTTACGTGGGAGTATGTTCACGATCCAAGAGAAGTTATTCAAAAATTAAAAGCAAATAGAATTAAGATTTGTGCACTCGAACTTACAGAATCTAGTATTCCAACTTTTAAGATTAAGAAAGAAGATTTTCCTTTAGCATTAGTAATTGGAAATGAAATTACCGGAGTTTCACAAGATCTATTGGATATGTGTGATATGTCAATTGAAATTCCTCAATATGGAATTAAACAATCATTAAATGTTGCGGTGGCTTACGGAATAGCCGTGTTTGATTTAAGACGCATCTTTGATACCTAATTTCCCGCGTAAGTAAAATAACTTTCACCATTATCTTTTAAATGAATTAAAAGAAGATTAGCACGGACAAGTTTTATTAATGTTCTCGATGCACGTCTTTCAGATATATTCGCCAGTTTACTCAACTCTTTAACATTTATATTTTCATTTTTATCCAAATATTCAAAAACAATTTTCTCCGGATTACCAACAAAATAATTTTTGAGCGACGACCCGGTAGATTGTGTTTGTAATATTTTTATCATTTCCTTGCCTGCTAAAACACTTTTATCGTTTATTCGGACATAAACCTGAGCATTATTTAGCTCAAGTTTATTTTTGTAATCTTGAATCCTATGCGGTTTGGTTTTTGATTCAGCTATTTCTACGATCAATATATCTTTGTGTGTAATTTCTAAGGTTTCAATTTTATAATCTACCGGCGGGACACAATATTTTTCGGCAGATTCTTTTACGAGTTCAACATCACTTTTCTCGCTGGCAATTCCATAGATTGATTTATCATCATCAACTCCAATTAGAATATATCCACCGCGGGTATTGGCAAAAGCGATCATCTCTTTTGCTATTTTTTCAAAGGAAGAGAATCTCTGCTTAAACTCTATAGTTAGTCCTTCCCCTCTCTCAATCATCTCTGCAATCTTTTTCCGGGATAGCATTTATTGATAAGAATCAATCAGTTATTTCAGTTCTCTTAATTTCTTTTTTGCCGAATCGGGATTTGCTTTTAATCTCTCTAAAAGTTGAAGCCGGTTAAGACGCAATTTTGGTATGCTGTCATTTTTTGCTGTTGAGTCTTTAACAACAGTTTGCTTTGGCGGTTCAATTTTATTTAAAGTTGGTTGTGTTACATTATTAATTTTTTCTTTTTCTATTTTCTGTTGTTCCATTTCTTTTTGCTTTGCTTCATTTTCCGTTTTTAGTCGAATGAGTTCAGCTTGATACGCTGTATATTTTGGAAGTACCGATGCAGCATAAGGCGAACCCACATATTCGCTAACCAAAATTCCGTAAACAACTGCCGCTGAGTCGTACATTTTAAGATCTTTTTCATAAATCATTCCAACATAAGTAAGGGATTTTTTTGCAAATTCTGACTTCGGATAGTTTTTGTAAATCTCGCGGAATGATTTTATCGCATCTTCATAATTCTTATCGTAATATTTTTTCTCCGCATCTAAATAAAAGCTTTCTGCCGGGTCCTCAGTTTTTTTAACTACAGCTTTTTTTTCTTCTTTTTTTATTAATCCAAGTTTCTCTCCGGCAGCATTTCTAAGCGGATCTTTTTCGTAATTATCATAAATAATTTTAAATAAACTATCAGCTTTTACTGTATCCTTCATAGTTTCAAAATAAGTTCCGAGCGCAAATAATGTTTGAACTTTTACTGACTTATTCGAATATTCAGTCAGAATCTTGTTATAATAAAAATAAGCTGAATCCGGAACCTCTAGCTCGGAAAAAAACAAGCTGCCAAGTCCGTATAAACTTTTTGCATAAATTGATTTCATTGAATCGGCTGAGATACGAGGGCGTTCCGGTTTTTTTATTTTTCCCTGTAGTATTAATTGATAAGGGGTAAGATATTTAATATTGGAATTTGGATTTTGGTTTTGCTGCATTGCTTGCTGCCGGCGCAGTTCAATGTTGGGATCTACTTGATTTTGATTATTTAAAGCAGAATTCTGGCTCTCCAATAACCGCCTGTTCTCTTCTAAATATTGTCTGTAAATAATATCATATTCCAACGAATCCTGTATATATTTTGAAGGATTCTGAATATATATCAAATTTTGAGACAAATCATTCAGCTCTTTCTTATTGGAGAAATATTTATCAAGATCTCGTGCATGTCTAGATGATTCTGTTTTAATATCCGGTGGTGCTAATGAGATTGCAACTTTATTATAATATTTATATGAGCTGTCATAATCACGAAATTTTATTTTATATATTTCTCCCAATTTAGATTGTGCAATTCCTGAAGTCGGATTCATTTTATAAGTTGAGTCAACTTCCCGAAAAATATCTACCGCCAATTTGGTTTCATCCTTTTCATAATAGATCTGACCAAGTTCAATCATCACTTGATCAACATAATTTTTGAATTTTCCGGCGTACCTAATATCACTTAGTTCGGATTCACTTTCTTCAACTCTTTTTAATTCTTTAAGTAATCTAGCATGTTCAATTCTGCTTTGAAATTCAATATCTGGGGTCGGAGAATATTTTAATACATCTACAAAAGCTTTTAAGGCGTTTTCTCTATCATTTAGAAACAAATAAATCTTTCCAAGTTGGTAAGAAACAAGTGCATTGGTTTCATCGTCTTTTGAAATACCAAGATAATAGATGCATTCATTGATTGCTTTTTGATGCTCTTCCCTGAATTCAAAAAAAGCAATTCTTGTTATTGCAGCATCATTAAACAATTTTTCTTCATCTTCTTTTAATGCTTCTTCTTTTACTTCATCAATAAGTTTTAACCCCTCATCAAAATTATGAAGCTGCAAATGGGTTTTTGCCAGCCATAATTTATTTTCCAACCTGTATTTTGTATCACCAAGTCCGGCTAGTTCAATAAATTTTCTTTGTGCCCGTGCATATTCTGCTTGATAATAAAATGCTTTCCCGGTCATGAATAACGCATCGGGGAAATATGATGAGCTGGTTTCGTACTGAAGAATTTTAGAGCATTTTTCAATAACCCTTGTTAAATCCTGACTGAGTGAACCGCTTAATTGAGTACCGCTTTGTACTACTGTTTGTCTTCCGGGTTGATTTTGTAATTGTTGGCCGTATTGCGGCGCCGGTTGGTAAACAGTTTGGGTTTGAGTCGTTAATTGAGGGTTTTGTGTTAGAGTTTCTCGAAAAGCAAAAATATCTTTTTTCTGTTTTAAGATTTCTTCTTCTACACGATCGAAAAGAGTCTTTGCATTGTAGTAAGTATTGAAGTAGGTGTTAAAATCAGTCCACACACCGCAACTTGAAAGTGCAACGACAAGTAATAACAAAGATGCCTGCACAAATAGTTTTTTTGTTTTTTTGTAAGACATAGTCTTTTACTATTTAATTATTGATAAAACTGTAAAAACTATTATGCGGTTTCTCCTTGTTATTTTATATGTAAATTTACAAAAAATTAAAGTGCAGATGAACCAGATTCGTCTGTTCGTATTCTTATAACGTCCGTTATTTCTGAAATAAAAATTTTGCCATCTCCAACTTGGCCTGTCTTTGCGGTTCGCAAAATAGCTTCAACCGTTTTTTCAACCAAATTATCATCAACAATAATTTCAATTTTTATTTTCGGTACAAATTCAATTTGATATTCGCTTCCGCGGTAAGTTTCTTTATGCCCTTTTTGTCTTCCATATCCGCGGACTTCCGTAATAGTCAACCCGCGAACGCCTTCTTCAAGCAGTGCTTCTTTTACTTCATCTAATTTAAAAGGACGAATGATTGCTTCGATTTTTTTCATTTCAGCCTCATATCAAGCGTTTTTACCATGGCAATTTTTATATTTTTTACCGCTTCCGCAAGGGCAAGGTTCATTACGGCCGACTTTTGCTTCCACTTTTACCGGCTGCTGCTTTCCTCTTCTATCTCCTTCCCCTTCGGTAGATGTTGCCCGCAATCCTAAATTATCCGCAGAATCTTTTATAGTCTGCATTCTTTGAGCCGGCGCTGTTTTCCTTCCTTGTACTTCCTGTGGTGCTTGAGGCCAAAATTTAAAACAGAAAGAGACAACCTCATTTCTAATCTGTTCTAGTAAACTTAAGAACAAAGTATAAGATTCGGATTTGTATTCAAGAAGAGGATCTTTCTGCCCGTAGGCTCTTAATCCAATTCCTTCTTTTAAATCATCCATTTCTCTTAAATGTTCTTTCCATTTCTCATCTATAACACTTAAGACAGCATATTGTTCAAGACGGGACATTAATTGACTGCCGAGCATTTCTTCTTTTCTTTTATAAAATTCTTTTGCACCTTCAAGAATTTTTTCCTTTATGCCGTCTTTACCAAGTTTTTCAAATGTCTCTGCTTCAATCTTAAAATCAACCAAGAAATTTTGCAACACTTCGTTATGAATACTTTCAATATCGCCTTCATCATAATATTTATCAACAATCTCCTGAACCACTTCTTCAAGATATTCGAACACTTCACTTTTAAGACGTTCACCTTCAAGAGCTTGTTTTCTTCTTGAGTAAATTACTTCGCGCTGTTGATTCATAACATTGTCGAATTCAAGCAAACGTTTTCTTATAGCGAAGTTATTTTCTTCAACTTTTTTCTGAGCACGTTCTACCGATCGGGTTATAAGCGGATGCTGAATTGCTTCGCCATCTTCCATG
This sequence comes from Melioribacter sp., assembly GCA_012026935.1. Lineage (GTDB taxonomy): Bacteria > Bacteroidota > Ignavibacteria > Ignavibacteriales > Melioribacteraceae > Fen-1258. Next base: position 19,928 of record VEPI01000068.1, read on the forward strand.
CCCATTCTGCCCATTACATTTGTAATCCTGTCACTGCCGAATAAACGCATCAGATCATCTTCAAGCGAAATAAAAAATTTAGTTGTACCCGGATCACCTTGACGACCAGAACGGCCTCTTAACTGGCGATCAATTCTTCGCGCTTCATGACGCTCAGTACCAAGAATATAAAGACCGCCGATATCAACAACACCTGCTCCTAATTTAATATCCGTACCACGACCTGCCATATTTGTAGCAATTGTAACGGCGCCGGGTTGTCCTGCAAATGCTACGATCTCTGCTTCGCGTTGATGCTGTTTAGCATTAAGAACATTGTGCGGTACTCCTTGTCTTTTCAAAATCTTGCTGATTGTTTCGGAAACATCAACACTCGTAGTTCCGACAAGAACAGGACGTTTTTGTTCGCGCAGTTCGCTTATCTTTTCTATAATAGCATTATACTTTTCTCGTTTGGTTTTATAGATGGCATCGTCTTCATCGTCTCTAACATTTGGCCGGTTGGTTGGGATTACAACAACTTCCAATTTATATATTTCAAAAAATTCTCCTTCTTCTGTCTCTGCTGTTCCGGTCATACCTGCAAGTTTTCTATAGAGACGAAAATAATTTTGAAGAGTAATTGTTGCCAAAGTTTGCGTATCGCGTTCAACTTTCACGCTTTCTTTTGCTTCTATCGCTTGATGCAATCCGTCTGAATATCTTCTTCCCGGAAGAACGCGTCCGGTAAACTCATCTACAATCGCAATCTTCCCTTCTTCGGTAATTACATATTCAACATCTTTCTCAAATAAAGTATATGCTTTTAAAAGTTGATTGAGTGTATGGATCCGATCGGATCTTTCGGAATATATATGATATAGCTCATCTTTCTTTCTCAATTTTTCTTCATCAGAAATCGAAGGATCATTTTCTAATTTACTTATCTCAGTACCAAGATCAGGTAGAACAAAAAATTCTTTCCCTTCGGAAGAACCCTGTGCAAGTTCGTCTCTTCCTTTTTCGGAAAGATCCATTTGATTGTTTCTCTCTTCAATTGCAAAGTAAAGTTCCTCGTCAATCTCCGGCATTCGCTTGGCATTCTCACGGAGAAAATCGAGCTCGGTCTGCTGTAATAATTTTTTGTATTCAGGTTCCGACAGAAGTTTCATTAAAGCTTTGTTCTTAGGAAATCCTCTATGCGCTCTTAGTAAAAGCATTCCTGCCCGTTCGCGGTCTTTAGAATTGTCCGACTGCAATAGTTGTTCAACTTCTTTTACAATTGTTGCAACAAGATTAGATTGTTTTCTAAAAAGTCTTTCAACACGGGGTTTCATTTCATCAAATTTATGTTCAGTTGAACCGACCGGACCGGAAATAATAAGCGGAGTTCTTGCTTCATCAATTAAAACAGAATCAACTTCATCTACGATGGCAAAATTGTGTCCTCTTTGTACACAATATTCTTTTGAGCTTGCCATGTTATCACGTAAGTAATCAAAACCGAATTCATTATTAGTTCCGTAAGTAATATCACATGCATACATTTTAATTCGTTGCTCAGAATCCATTGTGTTGATTATACAGCCAATCGTCAATCCGTGAAATTTGTAAATCTCACCCATCCACTCACTATCGCGTTTTGCCAGATAATCGTTAACCGTAACAAGATGAACACCACGGCCGGTGAGTGCATTTAGATATACCGGTAGTGTTGCAACAAGTGTTTTACCTTCACCGGTTGCCATTTCTGCAATCTTGCCTTGATGTAAAACAATTCCGCCAAGAAGCTGAACGTCATAAGGAATCATATCCCACGTAATTTTATTGCCGGCAGCTTCCCATGACCTCCCGCATAATCTGCGGCATGTGTCTTTAACTACAGCGAATGCTTCCGGTAATATTTCATCAAGAATTTCTTCGTACTTATCGGTAAGTTCATTCTCCAATCTTTCAACTTCATCATAGATAGCGTGTTTATCTTCAATAGATTGTACATCCTGAAGTTTAATCTTAAATTCATCAAGCGGTGTTTTTATCTCGCTGGTATATTCTTCTATTCTATTCTTGAAATCAGTTGTTTTAGCACGTAGTTCATCATCTGTTAAATCTTTTAGTTTTTCGTATTCAACATTAATTTGCTCAACAATAGGCCATAAATCTTTTGCAGCACGTACATTTTTATCGCCAAAAAACTTTTTCAGCAGCGATTCGAACATCAAATTCTCCTATTTTTTCGGGAGGCAAGTTAAATAAAGAGGTTCTTAATTGCAATGAAACTGCATATGTACAACCAATGCTGAACGCTAAAAGCATTATAAAACAAAGGCGTAAATGTGTTTCTGCTTTTTTTGCTGCAGTAATAGTTATTTAGTGCGATTGATCTGAACAAGAATTATTTTAATAACTAATAGTTTTGGCGGGTTTCAATTTTGAACAGGAAGAAATTTCAATTTTCTGCCGGATTTGTAAATAAACTGGTTGAACTAACTGAAGGTAAAATATCTTCGGAAATATTTGAACAAGTATTGGTTTTTCTAGAAGCTGAAACAAAAAAATTTTACTTTACTTCTTCTTCCGAGGCGAATCTTTTAAGAATTTTCTCTTCGATTTATGACAAAACTTTTTATTTCAATGAGATTATTAAATATCCTCATCATGGCGAGATTCTAATCGCAATTTCATCTTGCAGTAATTTTCTAACTGATATTATAGTTCGCTACCCGCAATTTCTTTATCAAATATTCGATCAAGATTATCTTTCAAAAAAAATTGAACTTGATTACTTAATCAAAGAAGTAAATGATGGAGTAGGACATTTTAAATCTTTCAATTCAAAACTGAATTTTCTCAGACAAATTAAACAAAGATTCATTCTTAAGATCGGACTTGCAGATATTCTCGGAATTGATGAATTGATTTCAACAACAGAACAGCTTTCCTTTTTGGCAAAATCTCTTAACTCAAAACTATTTGAAATATGTTATCAAGAAGTATTGAACAAATACGGAATTATTAATCTTCATCATAAATATTGTTTATGCTCTTTAGGAAAACTTGGCGGTAATGAACTCAATTACAGTTCAGATGTTGATCTTATTCTTTTCTACAACTTCAACGAAAACATTCCAGGTGTCTCTAAAGATTATCATGAAATACTTTCCGAGGCAACACAATTATTTATAAAATCTTCTACCGGAATTTCAGATCGAGGTTACATTTATCGAGTTGATTTTCGGTTGAGGCCCGATGGTAAATTCTCGGAACTATGCAAATCATTAGTTGATTACACAAAATATTACGAGACCCGCGGCGAAGATTGGGAAAGACAAATGCTGATTAAGCTGGATTTCATTACCGGCGATTTAAGCCTCTACGATCAATTTTATAGTTTCGTTCAGCCCTACATTTATCCTTCAACATATTCCTCTTCCATCAAAGAAAAAATAAAACAGATGAAGTTGAATATTGAAGAACACAACAAAGAAAAAGAGAATGTAAAAACTTTTACCGGCGGGATTAGGGACATTGAATTTTCAATTCAAGCACTTCAATTAATTAACGGCGGTAAGATCAAATCTGTAAGAAATGGAAATACTATGAAAGCTATCTCACTTCTTACAGAACAAAAATTTTTAACGAAAAAAGAGAATACAATATTTTCCAAAGCATATATTTTCTTTAGACGCGTAGAACATTTCCTTCAATTAATGAATGACACTCAGACACACATTATTCCTCAAGAAACAGAGCTGTTTCATAAATTGATAAATTATCTCGGACTGAAATCAAAAGAAGAGTTTAACGGAATTCTAAAGCTGCATAGAGCAAGCGTAAGAAACATTTACAATCAAATTCTTAATGCCGATTCTTTAGACAATAAACATTTAACGGCACAAATAAAATTTAAGGAAGGGAAAAAAGCCGAAAAGAATCTAAATTTTCTCCGCACAGGCGAAGGATTAATCGGCAGAAAAGAATTTGATTCCAGAACTATTGAATTGTTTTCATCCATTCAGCCTTCATTGATAAGCTTTCTAAAAAAAACAAATGAGCCTGATCTTGTATTAAATAATTTCGTAAAAGTAATTCAGACATCAAAAATTACATCTATTTGGTATAGTGAATTTTCTAATAGAAAATTCTTCGAACGTTTCCTCACAATTTGTCTTTATTCACAGAAAGCTGTTGATCTAATATCAACCAATATGCTTCTTGAAGAATTCTTTCTAACAAGAAAAGTTTTTATAAAGATATTGGATGAATCACTTGATCAGTTTACCACGGATGAAATCGTCTTTTTACTTTCAGTTCAGTATGCACTTGGATTGATTAACTCGCTTAAAGTATCAGAAATATTATCTTCATTCTTTGCTCAAAAAATTGAAACTCTGGTAAACAAATCATCAATACCTTACAATTATTTTATTGGCGGACTAGGAAGTTTTGGTTCATCAAATATGAATTTTGCTTCTGATATTGATCTAATAATTGTAGCCGATAAAGTTGAAAATCATCCGGATATTCAAAAAGATTTTCAAAATATAATTAACAGCATTTCCGAAATTATTAAACCATTCTCAGTAGATTTTAAGCTGCGGCCGGAGGGGAAAAGTTCTCAGTTGGTTTGGGGAATTAAAAACTATAACGATTATTTGGGTAAGCGTGCTAGGATTTGGGAATTTCAATCGTTACTTAAACTCAAATTTATTTGTGGCGATAAAAATTTATTTACCAGTTTCCGTTCGCAAATCATGGATAAGATCAAACATCTTGATAAAACCGAGTGCAAAAAAGAAATTGAAAAAATGTATTCTACAATCTTACGCCAAACAATTCATTCATCGGATGGTTCATTTAACATTAAAAAAGACCGCGGTGGATTGCTTACAATTGATTTTATATTACAGTATACATGCTTAATGCATCCCGAGTTGTTTGAAAAGTGCATTGGAAATAATTTTACAAGAATATTTCAAGCCGTTAAAAAACATTTTTCTTCATCTGAGATTGAGATATTAAAGAGTAATTATATTTTCATTAAACAAGTTGAATTAGCTTTGCAAAATATTTACAATGTTAGTAAAGTTAATTTGCCTTCGAATCCCGATAAGAAAAATATTATTTCATCATTCATGAGATTAAAAGATGTTCCGGAGTTAGATAAAAAAATTAAAGAAATAATAAAATCCAACAATTCACTATTTGAAAAATATGTTTCCAATTAAAAAAGAATTACTGATAAAATACTCCCCTTTGTTCACAGGATTATTTGCCGCAATAATTTATTTATTTACAATTGCTCCAAGCGTTGTTCAAATTGATTCCGGTGAATTGGCGACAGTTCAGGCAACACTTGGGATTGCACATCCAACCGGTTATCCTCTGTTTACTCTCGTTGGATATTTATTTTTGAAATTACCGTTGCCATTTACAAGAATATTTTTGGCTAATCTGTTGGCTTTGATTTGGTGCTCACTGGGTGTTTTTCTTTTCGTAAAATCAGTTCTTATTATTCTGAGTAATCTTAAATCTGAGATTGAATCACAAAAGAAAAAAAGTAAAAATAAAACCATTCCCGATGAGCCTTCTGTAAAAAATATTTTCATAATCACTTCCGCCGTATTAGCCGCGTTGATTCTTGCATTCAGTAAAACATATTGGTCACAATCGGCTTCTGTTGAGGTTTATTCGCTTCAGATATTTCTCTTTGTATTGATTATTTATTCTACACTTCGTGCTTATTACTCAAAGCATAAATTAATTGATTGGATGTGGGTTGCTTTTTCGCTGGCACTTGGTTTTGCAAATCATATGACAACACTATTAACATTACCTTTTATAGCAATATTATTTTTTCAAAAAGAAAAGATTAGTATTCAATCTTTTAAGAAGATTATCTTCATGCTTGCTCTGTTTGTTCCCTTGCTTTTTTTATTCTATCTTTATTTACCTTTGCGCGCTTCAACAAATCCCGATATTAATTGGGGCAATCCCATCAATTTTGAAAATTTATATAGACATATTTCCGGCAAACAATATCAAGTATGGTTATTCACATCAATGGCAGCTGCAGAAAAGCAGCTTGGTTATTTCATAAAAAATTTTGCAAGCGAGTTTGGTTATATCGGTGCTCTGATTGGGTTGATCGGGATTTTTTATTCTTATAAATATATGAGAAAAATGTTCTTTGCATTGATCGCAACATTTATTTTTTCTGTTTTATATTCGATCAACTATGACATTGTTGATATAGATTCATATTTCCTTTTAGCTTATATCATTTTCTCTTTTTTTATTGCTTACGGTATTTTCAAAATTCTACTCTTTCTTAATCAAAAATTTAATAACAAAACGGCAATCATTACTGCCGTAATAATTTCTCTTTTTCCGCTTGTCCTAAATTTCAGCGAGGTTGAACAAAGCGGTGTTTATACTTTTGAAGATTATACAAAAGCTATCCTTAACAGCACGGAAAAGAATTCGATTATTTTTTCTTATCAGTGGGATTATTTTGTCTCTCCTTCATACTATTTCCAATTTGTTGAGAACTTCCGTAAAGATGTTACGGTAATTGATAAAGAACTTCTACGCAGGTCGTGGTTCTATAATCAGCTTAAAGTGAATCACCCTGATGTTTGGGAAAATATAATTCCAGAGGCGAATAATTTTATAGAAAAAGTTCTTCCTTTTGAACGTGACGAGCAATATGATGCAAGTGTAATTGAGGCAAGTTACAGATCAGTTATGAAAAATCTTGTTGCAAAGAATATTGAGAAAAGAAATTATTATATCGGTCCGGAAATATTTCAAAATGAAGTACAAAGCGGAGAGTTTTCTTTACCGGAAGGATACCAGTTCGTTCCATATTTATTAATGTTTAAGGTTGTAAAGGGAAACGATTACTCCCCGGCACCTGATCCAAATTTTACGATTCGATTCCCGAGTAAAAGAAATAAGTATATTGATTTTATTGAGACAATGTCTGCAACCATGTTGACATACCGTGCAGCTTACGAATTACAATTTAATAAACCGGAAAGGGCAAAAATTTATTTAGATAAAGTGCGAAAGGATTTTCCTAATTATCAGATTCCGTATGATATTGATAACAGAATTAAGTAACTCACCTTTCCCGGATGAGATTGTTAATAGCCACGGCCTTCAGGTCGTGGAATAATTGTATTCTGGAAGATTCCGGCTTTAGCCGAAGTTTGGGCTAAAGCCCTTTACTTGGCTGCATTTTCTCCCCCGATATAAACGTCGGGGTTATTCAAAAATAAATGTGCTTTAAGAAAATAAAACAATTGAGCTTATCATCAGATTATTATAATGATTAGAATTAATAAAAATATTTCAATCAATGAAACCGAATTATCATTCAAGTTTATCCGTTCTTCCGGACCGGGCGGACAAAACGTAAATAAAGTTGCAACTGCAGTTCAATTACGGTTTGACATTGATTCTTCTAAATCAATAACTGATGATGTGAGAACAAGATTAAAATCCTTTGCCGGGAGAAAAGTAACTAAAGATGGAATTTTAATTATTGAAGCTAACCGCTTCAGAACTCAAGAGAAAAATCGCCGTGATGCAATTGCAAGATTTATTTCATTGATTGAAAAATCTTCTCACCAAAAGAAAAGCAGAATTAAAACAAATCCTTCACATGCCTCAAATCAAAAAAGAATTGAAACAAAGAAAAGATTAAGTGAAAAGAAAAAAATGAGAAGATATTCCGATCAGTAGTAATGTCCATTTAGAATTCAAATATCTTTATTTATTGCCTTGGTTGAATAATATTTATTAATCAAAAATGAAATAGGCAGACCTATTGCGAACATTAGAATTAGAACGGCAATAACCGCTCTGCCAATGCTGAAGGGAATCTTAGGTGTATTGCTCATAGGTACAACAATCCGCGTCATTATTACCCAAACAAAAAATCCATAACCGCACCCGGATAAAATTCTATTGCGGGAAAGCAAAGAAATCTTTGGATAGATAAGAAAAAAGAATGTCGTCCAAATAAAAGCAATAAGGTAGTGAAACAGCAGTCCGTACAATGTGAATGAAATATCTCCATTCAAAGCCGATGGGCCAAAAACACCGCTTGCAATAAATTTCAAAACTGCTTCGGGATTTTTTCCAGTCTGTAAATAATATTGAACTAGTGCACAAATTATATCTAATGTACCGGCAATTAAGCCGGTTTTTATAATTGTAACGATTGCAGTGTTTGATTTATGTTTGTTCATTTGCAAACTGATCTTGTTGTTTTGAGTCTACATAAGAGTAGTTACTAAATGCAAAATAATAATGTGATATAGTCTTTCACA
>VEPI01000086.1 GCA_012026935.1 Melioribacter sp.
CTTTTTAAAAAATTACTCTTCTTGCAGTGCCAATATCGGATCTAAATTGGCAGCCTTCAGTGCAGGAAATACCCCGAAGATCAATCCGATTGAAATTGAAAATACAACTGAGAAAACTATTGAGCTTACAGATATATATGTTTGCCATTGTGTTGTTGCACCAATAATCCAGGCTATTAAAAGTCCCGATAGAACACCGGTCATTCCACCTGAAATACCAAGCATTGATGATTCCGACAAAAATTGCCAGACAATATCTTTTTTTCTTGCCCCAACGGAAATTCGTAATCCAATTTCCCCTGTACGCTCACGAATTGAAAGCAACATCACCGCTAATACACCGACACCTCCAACCAGCAAAGAAATACCTGCTATACCAACAATTAACCAAGTAAACATTTGAGATGATTCTTTCTCTGCATTCATCGCATTAAGTTTATTATCAAGCGTAAAATCATTTTCTTTATTTCTAATATCCAGTTTATGACGTTTCCGTAGTAGGGATTCAACTTCACTTTCTGCCAAGTTCATTACTTCTTTGTTTTTTGCTTTTATAAAAATTCTATTTAAATAATCTCTATTCAAAACTCTCCTTAAAGATGTTTGAATTGGAATAACAATGGCTTTATCTTCGTTAGTTCCTTCAGCACTAACTCCTTTCGATGTCAATGTTCCGATAACTTCAAAGGGAATGTTTTTGATTAAAATGATTTCACCAACCGGATTTTCATTTCCGAAGAGATTAGTTTGAACCTGATACCCTAATACCGCTACGCGCTTCACAAGTTTATCTTCTTTGTTAGTAAAGAAACGACCTTCCTTTACGGGGAAATTTTTAACCTCAGGAAAATCAGATGAAGCTCCTTGTACCATCGCCATAGTTGTAGCATCACCATACTTTATTTTCACATATGTATCTGCTGTGGGAACAACTTTTTCTACAGATGAGCATTCTTCTATGATCGCTTCAGCGTCCTTAAGTGTGAGTGTTGTAGCCAAATTAATCTGCTGCTCTCTTCCGATGACTTTGCCCATTTTACCTGAGTTTATAGCAATCATATTGGCGCCCATTTTTTCAAATTGTTCAGTCATTTTCTTTTTAGCTCCGTTGCCAATTGAAACCATAACCATCACTGTCGTGATACCAATAGATAATCCCATGATCGCAAAAAATGTCCGGGATTTGTTAACTAACAAAGCCTTCCAAGATAGTTTTATATTCTTAGTTAATTTCATATTATATTTTTACGACAGCGCTTCTATTGGATCCATTTTAGCAGCCTTACGCGCGGGAATGATACCAGCTAAAACACCTATCATTATTGGAAATAAAATTCCAAACAAAATTGTTTGCCATGGAATATAAAATGTTAGACCCATTGATGACATAAATACACCGGCACCCAGTAAACCGATTGTTAGACCAATTATGCCTCCAAATAATGAAACTACTGCCGCCTCAACAAGAAATTGAAACATGATTTCTTGGGATCGGGCACCAAGTGCTTTTCGTAATCCAATTTCGCTTACCCTTCTTGATACGGACATAAGCATTATGACAACAATAACAACTCCTCCAACAACTAACGCTATCCCGGAAATTAAAGGCAAGAACAAGGTAAAAACTCTGTTCATCTTCCCAATAATTTCTTTCACAACTACAGGTGTTACAATAGAAAAATCATTTGTCTCATTATTATTTAAGGAATGTCTTTCCCTTAGAACAGAGGTTATTTTTCCGGCTATCTCTTCTGTTTTGGAAGCGTCTTCAACTTCAAGTTTAGCTCCGGCGATATAATTCACATTCATCAGTCTATTCATTAAAGTAGTTATGGGAACAATCACATTCATATCCAAGTCCGTTCCGTGAGGATCAATTCCTCTTTCTTCCAACACACCTTTAACAGTAAACGGTACAGCGCCGATACGAATTTGCGATCCTACCGGATCTGAACCTTCAAATAATTTTTTTACGATTTTCGTCCCAATAAGAGCTACTCTTGCTGAACTCTTTTCATCAGCTTTTGAAAAATATTCCCCTGAAGCAACACTTCTTCTCCAAACAATTTCACCCTCAGCCATGCCTCCGTTAATTGCTGTAGAAATATTTTTATTACCAAATATTACATCACGTTCAGGTGTCGTTTGAATTACATCGTACATTGTAATTCCATGAACTTCATTCACGATCATTTCAATGTCTTCTATCTTAAGGTTAGTCATTGAACTCTCAGATGAACGTCCGCTTTCTAATTCCACTCTTCCCGATGTAATTAAAATATTATTGGGATTAAAAAGATTTTTCACTTTCTGGGTTAATTGTTTTTCAGCACTTTTACCCAATGAGAACGTAAGGCTTAGCGCGGCAATTCCAATCACAATACCAAGAATCATGAAAAAAGTATTTAGTTTGTTTCTTCTTAATATCCTGAAGCTGCTTTCTATTATTTTATATTTATTCATGATTTTGTAATCCTAATTTTTCTTGTTAATTAATTACTTTTTTAAGTTCTGCTAATTCAGTTCTTGCATCGAGCGGTTTTTCCACCTTGTAATCTTCGGTAATCTTTCCATCGTGAATACGTATGATTCGATTTGCATGTTCTGCAACTTCACCTGAATGTGTAATCAGAATTATTGTTTTGCCGGACCTGTTCAATTCTTGAAATACTTCTACAACTTCGAGACCGGATTTTGAATCAAGATTTCCGGTTGGCTCATCGCCCAAAATAACTTCGGGTTCATTAACTAATGCCCGTGCAATTGCAACCCTTTGCTGCTGCCCGCCTGATAATTCATTTGTACGATGCTTTCCTCTGTTACTTAAACCAACTTTTGCCAGTGCATTAACTGCCAATTTGCGGATGTCTTTACGGTTGGAATAAATCAACGGTAATTCAACATTTTCTATTGCAGTAGTTTTTGGTAAAAGGTGAAATTTCTGAAATACAAATCCGATTTTTTTGTTACGGATTTTTGCAAGTTCATCATCTGTCAGCGTGGATATTTCTTTATTCTCAAGATAATACTCTCCGGATGTTGGCCTGTCCAACATTCCGAGAATATTCATCATAGTAGATTTACCGGAACCTGATGCGCCAACAATAGCAACAAACTCGCCTTTTTCAATAGTTATATTAGCATTGTCTAGTGCTCTTACCTGCTGTCCGTCTTTTCCGTAAATTTTTGATATGTCTTTCAATTGTATCATATTCAAAACCTTTATTTATTTAAGATTAGTTCTTCATTATTTGCTAAACCACTTATTATTTGTGTAAGCATTTTATTCTTAACACCGGTTATTACTTTTCTTTCCACTGCTTTCCCATATTTGAGGACATAAACAAAATCATCTCCGTTTTTATGATTAATGGCTTTGTTCGGTATTGCAATTACATTCTCCAAAGATTCGCTTAGAATATTCACAGTCGTAGTCATCTCGGTCCGTAGTGTTTTTCCTTTACTATCAGATATGTCAATGATTACAACGTAATTCACAACGTTATCTATTAACTCTGCTTTTGGATAGATTGCTTTTACAATACCCTCGAATGTAATGCCGGGATAAGTGTCAACAGTGAATTCTGCTTTTTGTCCTTCTTTTACTTTACTGATGTCAGTTTCATCAACGTATGCTCGTACTTCAAGTCGTTTTAAGTCTATTATTGTTAGAAATGTTGGAGCTGTAAACATGGCAGCGACAGTTTCGCCTTCCTGTGTGGTTACAGATGCAATTGCACCATCAATAGGAGCAAAAATTCTCGTGTAATCTAGCTGTACTTTAGCATAATCAAGATTCGCTTTTACCTGAGCTACTTGTGCTTGTGCAACTTCGAATGCTTTGACCGCAAGATCGCAAGATTGTTGTGATACGGTATTACTTGCTAGAAGTTTTTCTTGCCGTTCTTTTTCTATGCCGGCGAATTTCAAAGTGGTTTTTGCAATTTCAAGATTGGCTGCTACTTGATTGTACTGAGCCGTGAGTTCAATGTCATCAAGATTTGCAAGTAAATCTCCTTTTCTCACGATATCACCTACATGAACATTTAATTTTTTTACAACTCCCGAAACTCTGGAACCAACACGAACTTCCGCACCGATTTTTGGTTTAATGACACCGGTAGCCAAGACCGTTGAGCTTAATGATCTCGGTTTGACAATTGTTGTTTCATATTGGGGTTCATTGGTTTCGCTTTCACACGCAGCTAAACCAACAATTAGAATTAACGCCATAAGCAAGTTTTTCTTTTTCATATTTTTTATTGTTTATTATTATTAATCATTTTGTTCGCTTGTTGAATTAGACTGCATGCTAGTCCGAATGAATTTGTATCCATAGTACGCTGCAAACATGCCGGCAACGAAAGTTAAAACTCCGGTACCTTGGTAAATTAAATTTCCCTCAAATGCTTTCTCCACAGCTTTCGTACCTCCGCCGTGGAGAGCTAATAGTGCATGAACTTGGAGACTGAGCAACTTCATCGTGTGATTGAATAGCCCATCAACCAACCCTAGTCCTATTACCAGCCATATGCCGAGTATTCCATATATCCAGAGAAATACTCTTTTTCTAGTATTTCTAAATTGCTGCATTAGTAATATGGGAGAACCTATAAAAAGCAATACGAGAACAACTGCGAGGAACCTTATCTCATAAAAATGATGAATAGAGGTGAATACCGCTGTAGCAATAATGCTCATTAAGGATTGAGATGCATATTTTGGGGATGTATGTTTCATAAAATACTTCCTTAAATTTTTTTTGATGATGCAAAATTACACCGGTAGTAAGCAGTGAGCGTCTTATCATATCCCTTAGGAATACAAGTTTTTAGATGTCTTAAAACGTTTTAAAAATCAACGAAACACTAAAGTCTATTTAGGTATTCGGTAGGAGTAAGACCTGTTAATTCTTTGAAAATCTTATGGAAAGATGATTTGGAAGGGAATCCAGCTTCATAAGCCATTGCAAGAATAGTATAATTATTCTTGCCGGAATCAGAAAAGATTTTTTTTACTTCTTCAACGCGGTATTTATTTATGAATTTATAAAAGTTATCGCCGGTATTTTTATTAATTAAAGAAGAGAGTTGATTTCTGGTCATATTTAATTGTTGAGCAAGTCCAGTTAGTGTTAATCCTTCTTCTAAGTATGGCTTCTCCTTATCCATATGTATTAGCAGTTTTTGCATTAACTCACTACTGTTCTGATTCAACAGCCCGGATTTATTCTTTTCCCGGACAATATTTGTATCTAACTCTATGGGTTCAATAGTATTTATATTAGAAAATATTTCTTCTTGATATAATCCTTCGTATGCCAAAACGAAGATTGTTGCCACCAACGAAAAGCGAACTATGATATCAACAAGTTTATAGTTATTCGAATGAACTACGATCGGGATTGTAACTGTAAGCAATAAAAGACAGATACCAAGAATATGGAGAAAGTTTTTCATCCAAAGGAGGGTTTTCCCTTCCAGATTTGAAAATTCCATTTGTAGAGAAGCTTGAGACAAATTTATACGCCGTACAATTTTCCACCAGTAAAAAGCATATTGAACAATTGTCAATATCCATATACCTATACTTAGTCTATCAACATCATCTACTATAAAGTTGTTTTTAAAAGTGTTTGATAAAGTAAACGGGAGAAGAATAAAAACAAAAATTAGGAATGGGACAAGATGAAAAATATCAGACAGCGTGAAAGACTTAGGATTTATAATTTCCCGGATATAGAAGAATAAAAGCGGACCTATCAACAGAACAAAGGGTTCTTTGATTTTAAATTCGCCAACCTCAACATCAATAAATACAGAATGTACGATACTAATTGAAAGAATAATTAATAAGGCGGCAAGAATCTTATTAGAATTTTTCTTCCATTTTTTATTTTTAAATATAATTAGAGCAAAGAAAAAGCCTTGGACAATGCCGCTGTAGATAAAAATTTCACTTATTTTATAAAAGACATTCACTTATATAAT
>VEPI01000157.1 GCA_012026935.1 Melioribacter sp.
TAGGCAAAAAAATCGGCGCTGATTATTCCAAAACAGCAACACTTTCGTTTACAGCCGCAAGCAATAATTTTGAATTAGCTATCGCTGTTGCCGTTGCAGTCTTCGGAATAAATAGCGGAGAAGCATTCGCCGCTGTGATCGGACCGCTTGTAGAAGTGCCGGTGTTGATTAGCTTGGTTAATGTTGCGTTATGGTTTCAGAAAAAATATTTCAAGACAGTTGAGGAAGGAACAGTTAAAGCTCCCGATCTTTGTCCTTAATTGGTGAATAAGATGAATCATATCTCAAATAAATTGAACGAAGAAAAAAATAAATATTTAATTCCGGTTTTGTTATTACCAGTGTGGTTTCTTTTGTATCTGAATCTTGAAAGCATTACAAACCTTTTTGTCTATGATATTATAAATCTTTCTAAAGACACACATCTAACGGATGCAATCTGGTTTTTCATTTTTGAAGTTCCAAAAGTTTTACTTCTTCTTACACTAATTGTTTTTGGAGTTGGAATAATAAGAAGTTATTTCTCACCGGAACGGACAAGAAAGATGCTTGGCGGTAAAAAACTTTTTGCGGGCAACGTTTCTGCAAGTCTGCTTGGAATTGTAACTCCATTCTGTTCTTGTTCCGCAATTCCATTATTTCTTGGATTTGTAGAAAGCGGTGTTCCGCTTGGTGTTACTTTTTCTTTTTTAATTGCAGCACCGATGATAAATGAAATTGCAGTAGTACTTCTTTTCGGTTTGTTTGGATGGAAGACTGCACTTCTTTATATGTCAACCGGATTATTAATTGCGATGATCTCCGGCTATATCATCGGCAGATTAAAATTAGAAAGATACGTTGAGCCGTGGGTATATGAAGTTAAAGTCGGTCACTTAGAAATGGCTGAAGAAAAAATCCCTTTCTCCAATAGAATTACTGCCGGAATAGATGCGGTTAAAGAAATTGTTTCGAAAGTTTGGGTTTACATTGTAATCGGTATTGCTGTAGGTGCTGGGATTCACGGATATGTACCGGAAAACTTTATGGCCGGATTAATGGGAAAGAGCGCGTGGTGGTCTGTCCCTATTGCTGTAATGCTTGGCGTCCCGATGTATTCAAATGCTGCCGGAATAATTCCAATTGTTCAAGCACTGCTGGAGAAAGGCGCTTCACTTGGAACTGTGCTTGCATTTATGATGAGTGTAATCGGTTTATCGCTTCCTGAAACAATTATTCTTAAGAAGGTTCTTAAGATTCAGTTGATACTAATATTTGTTGGTGTTGTTGCAGTAGGAATAATAATTGTTGGGTATTTATTTAATCTAATTTATTGATGGAGTTAAAAATGGTTGTAAAAATTCTCGGCACCGGATGTAAACGGTGTACAAATCTAGAAGAAGTTGTTAGAAATATTGTGAGAGAAAACAAAATTGACGCTGTTGTGGAAAAGGTAACAGACATTCAAGAGTTCGTTAATTACGGGATACTGGCGACTCCGGGCCTTGTAATAAATGAAAAAGTAGTAAGCTTCGGAGCTATTCCTCCAAATGAAAAAATACTTGAATGGTTAAAACAAGGAAACTAATTATGAAGAAATTAATTGTCGCTTTATTATTTACAACAGTAATCATAACGGATCAATTAGCGCAAAGTTCAAAAGAGATAAAGAAAGAAACCATTAAACCAAAAGTTACTTTCATAGAATTAGGTTCAGTCAATTGCATCCCTTGTAAACAGATGCAGCCGGTTATGAAAGCAGTTGAATCGAAATACGGCGGGCAGGTAAAAGTGATTTTTTACGATGTGTGGACGAAAGAGCAAAGACCTTATGCAGAAAAATATGGTATCAAGCTGATTCCCACGCAAGTATTTCTTGATGGGAAAGGAAAAGAGTTTTTCCGTCACGAAGGATTTTATCCGGAAAAGGAAATTGATAAACTTCTGCTGTCGAAAGGATTAAAACCGGCTAACTAGAAGGGATGATATGATTGACAGTATTTTTAATTCATTATACGAAGCTATGACAGGCGCTGTGTGGCTTGCTGTTTTAGCTTCTTTTGGCTGGGGTATTTTAAGTATTTTACTTTCACCGTGTCATCTATCAAGTATTCCTCTTGTGGTTGGATTCATTAGTTCTCAAGGAAAAATCTCTGTGGGAAGAACGTTTAAGATTTCTCTGGTATTTTCAGCTGGAATTTTAATTACGATAGCACTAATTGGAATAATTACAGCTTCGCTTGGAAGATTAATGGGCGATATTGGAAGTATAGGAAATTATTTTGTTGCCGGTATCTTCTTTTTAGTCGGACTTTATTTATTGGATATAATTAAACTTGATTGGAACACGTTAGGACTAAAGCAAACTAAGGCAAAGGGGTTATTAGCAGCACTGATACTAGGATTGCTTTTCGGATTGGCATTAGGCCCCTGCACATTTGCGTATATGGCACCCGTACTGGGAATTGTATTTCAAACAGCACAAACAAATTATTTGTTAGCTGTAATTTTTCTCTTAGCATTTGGAATCGGGCATTGTTCTGTGATTGTTGGCGCCGGAACACTAACAGGAAAGGTACAGCGTTATTTAAACTGGAACGAAGGAACAATTACGATATTATTGATAAAAAGAATATGCGGGGTTTTAGTAATTTTCGGGGGTATTTATTTATTAATTAGCACTAATGTTTAACCCATATTTGGGAAGATTATGGAAAGAAATTTTCAGAATGAAATATTGGATTCGCTTGCGGAAGGTTTATTTACAGTAGACAAAGATTTCAAAATAAATTTTTTTAACTCTGCGGCAGAAGAAATCTCCGGATATAAACGTAAAGATGTTATAGGAAAAATCTGCAAACATGTTTTCAATACAAATTTGTGCGAAGCCGATTGTCCCATTGCTAAAGTGCTTCTTAATGGTAATAACATCTACGATCTGGAATCAAAATATAATTGCTTCGATTCAAAATCATTTCCGGTAAAAATTAATGCCACAGTTCTTAAGAACAGTCAAAATGAACCGATCGGCGGAGTTGTATCATTTCGTGATCTTTCGAACCTTATTGATATTGATAAATATCTTTCAACAAAAAATTATTATGGAATTGTAGGTCATAGTAAGCCAATGACGGAGATATTCGAATTAATAGAAGAAATCTCTGATTCAAACGCATCCGTTTTAATACATGGAGAAACAGGAACCGGAAAAGAGCTGATTGCGAACGCAATTCAAGAAACAAGTCAACGGAAAAAACAAAAGTTTGTAAAAGTAAATTGTTCCGTACTACCGCATAATTTATTGGCAAGTGAATTATTCGGTCATGTGAAAGGAGCTTTTACAGATGCCGTTAGTGATAGAATCGGGCGCTTTGAATTAGCCGATAAGGGAACGATCTTTCTTGATGAAATTACCGAGATGCCGTTAAATATGCAGACACAAATTTTACGTGTTATTCAAGAAGGAGCTTTTGAAAGAGTTGGAGAATCCGTTACAAGAAAAGTTGACGTTAGAATAATTGCAGCGACAAATCTTAAAATTAAAGAAGCACTTACAACAGGAAAATTTAGGGAGGATTTATTCTTCCGCCTTAATGTAATACCGATAGAGGTCCCTCCGCTGAGGGAACGAAAAGATGATATTACTTTTTTGATAAAACACTTCATTCAAAAATTTAACATAATTTATAAAAAAAATATCCTTGATATAGATGTTGATGCGCTTGATATGTTAGTGGAATATAATTGGCCGGGTAATATTCGAGAGTTTGAAAATGCAATCGAGTACGCTTTTATAAGAACAAAAAGAGAAAACTCGATCTGCAAATGTTGTTTGCCGCCATCAATCCGCCACAGCGTAAAAGCCAAATGCAACGAAGGGATGGCAGTAATAAGAAAGATTGATAATAAAGAATTGTTAACTTTACTTGAAAAGAATAAATGGAATAAATCAGCAGTTGCCAAAATTCTTGGTGTTGACCGGTCAACAATTTGGCGCTATCTTAAAAATGCTGAGCAAAACAAAAATTAAAGTGTTGCACTTGCAACACTTTGTTGTATCCGTCTAACCCAATACAATAAAATCCTTTATCATAAAGCGTTGCATTCTACGCAACACTTTATTTAAATCCCATCACAAAACTCTTCCATATAACATTTATTCACTACTTAAAAATGGCAAGCAATTTGAGTAATTAATTCTATGAGTGAAATGTTAGGCAATTACCATTTTCTTAACCGGAACTATTCTTCAGCTTTATTAGAATTAGAAAGTTCTTTTCTAAAAAACCCAAATGACACATGCACAAGGAAAAAACTTATTGTTTGTTATACACAAACAAAAAATCTGAATAAGGCAATTGACCTGTTCATAGCGCTTCTTGATGAAAACGCCGATTGCATAATCAACACAAAACCGGAAGAAGACGGTTGTCCTTGTCCGGAATTAGTTTCTCAACTTGAGTGCGGAAAGATTGATAGATCAAATCAATATGAATTGTTTGTAGAACTTGGAATACTCTGGCTCTACTGCAATATAGAATCTTCACTTAGATATTTTGTAAAGGCATATCAAATTAATTCATCGGATAAAAGATTAACTCAAATTATTCAAACACTTAATTCTAAAACTAAAGAATAACAAAAAGGAGAAAAATATGTCTAATGAAATTACCAGAAAGGATTTCTTAACAAGCAGTTCAAAGTATGCAGTAGGTGCTGTTATTGGTGTTGCCGGATTAGATTTATTGGCAGGCGGGAAAATTCTTGCAAATCCAAAAACTTCTACTTGGCCGTGGCCTTATACTACGTTGGACCCTGAAGTTGTTAGACTTAAAGCACATCATCTATATTACTCTGATAAAGATTGTTGCTCTGGTGTGTTCGGTGCGTTTACTCAGGCATTAACGGAAATAATGCCGGATCCCTGGGCTAATATGCCGATGGAAGTAATGCTTTTCGGACGCGGCGGAGGAAATGGTTGGGGAACATTATGCGGCGCTGTAAATGGTGCAGCTGCAATTATTAGTTTGGTAACAACAAAAGCTGATTCCGGAAAATTGATCAATGAAATTTGGGGTTGGGCTTCTGCTCAAGCATTACCCACAAATGCGGCAAATCAGGCAGCCATTAATGGAAAGTATCAAGACAAAAAATATAATAATGCATTACCTCAAAGTGTCAGTGGAAGCGTAATATGTCACGCATCAGTAAGCCAGTGGTGTACTATTGCAAAGAAAAAAGTAACAGATACAGAAAGAAAAGAAAGATGCGCACGTCTTGCCGGTGATATATCCGCTAAAACTGCAGAAATATTAAATGCTCACTTTGCTAAAACATTTGTCCCGACTTTTGTTACAGATCCTCATGTTAATCAGTGCCAATCATGTCACGGCTCAAGTCTTTTCAATGATGTAATGACGCAAATGAATTGTGTACAATGTCATGGTGATAAACATGGAGGCGTAACCGGAGTTCTTGATGGATTATCTGGTAAGCCGAGTAATTATCAATTAAATCAAAACTATCCTAATCCATTTAATCCTTCTACTAATATTCGTTTCTCAATTCCGCAGTCGGAAAAGGTACATTTGGCAATATATGATATAAAAGGAAGCTTAGTAAAAACTCTGGTTGATTATGAAGAATACAGTACAGGCACCTATCAAACAACCTGGGACGGTGTGAATCAGTTAGGTAAAAAAGTAGCAAGCGGAATTTATTTTGCCCGGTTACTTGCCGGACAGCATTTACAAACAATAAAAATGAATCTCGCTAAATAAAATTCCTCTCATGTATGAATCCTTATTGATTACAGTGAGCCGCCTTCGGGCGGCTTTTTATTATTTTCAAGTATTTTAAATATTTCTTGTCTCTGCATCTAACCGAATTTAATTTTAAATTTAGCCCGTCAATTTTTATCAACATTCT
>VEPI01000021.1 GCA_012026935.1 Melioribacter sp.
AGTCCCGCAGGGTGCACAAAGAAACACCTTTAAATTTTTTCTCAGCATTATTTCTTTTGAAGTTACATCAGTTTAATAGAAGTTTTATACAGAGTACTGTTAGCTATATATACAGTTAAAAAGTATAATTATTTCTAATTATTGACGGAGATTATAATGCAGACAAAAAGACGGAAATTCTTTACCCCATTACTTTTCTCGCCATTTTTATTTATCCTGCTCATATCATGCAATGGAGAATCCTCACTTACAGAACCGCAATTCAAAATATTAAACGAAGAAAATATTGCAAAATTTCAAGCCGCCGCAGATAAAGTTATGCGGAGCTATCCTGTGCCCGGAATGATTGCCTGTATATCCGTAGAAGGTGAGGGAGATCTGAATATAACCCGCGGTGTCGGCAACTTAAGCACTACTGAACCTATGAACATCAACAATAATTTCAGAATGGCAAGTGTAACCAAAACATTCACAACTGAAGCAGTTCTAATTTTATCCGATGAAGGTAAAATAGATCTTAACAAAACTGTTTCGTTTTATCTTCCGGAATTTAATATACCAGGCGGAGATAAAATTACTATCCGTATGCTTGGAAACATGACCAGCGGATTAATTGATGTAATAAATGACGCTACTTTAAATGCAGCGTACATCAATAGTCAGGGAACAATTAAATTTACACCCGAAGAACTTATTGTTCCGCTTTTCACATCAACTTTAAAATTTACTCCCGGTTCTCAATTTGATTACTGCAACTCAAATACTATTCTATTGGGTCTCGTAATTAAAAAAGTAACTGGAAAACCTGTTAAAGATGTGTTCGAGGAAAAGATTTTTGTTCCATTAGGATTAACTCACACGTTTTGGCCGGAAACAAATTATTTACCATTTCCTTATCACCATGCCTATACAACATCACCCGGCGTATTGACGGATGTAACATATTACGGTAATTCAATTGGCAATGCGGCGGGAATTCTGATCTCCAATCTTGCTGATTTAAAAATATGGGCCAGAGAATTATCAGAGAGGAATTTACTTTCCGCCAACTCAAAAGCAGAACGATTTTTATTCGGAACGGGAGGGTATGCTTTTGGTCTTGATAAGATGGGAGATTGGGTAGGACATTCAGGCGGTATATTCGGGTGGAATACTATGGTATACTATAACACAATAAAAAAAATATCAATAGTAATACATACAAACACACTTGAAAACACACCGGCGGGCGTGACTTTTAATGAATTCGGAAAAATAATTAATAATCTCTAGTTCACGCTTACTTAGAATTTTCTTTGTTGTTCAGGTTGTGGGGAGTTTATCCCGCAGGGTGCACAAAAACTCCAACAAGGGTTGGAGTTTTGTTTTATTAATTAAAACTACAAATTCTTCATTATCAAATCAGACTTTCCGACCAGTTGACTTTTAATATACATTTAACGAGGTTTCTTCAAGTTAAGTTTTCTATGGCTTAATTAAAATATTTAGAGGGCTATATGAAACATTTAGTTGCATTCCTTCTAATCATTCTTTTGATGTTTGGTTGTAAAAAAGATGATAGCAATCCTGTCTCATCAAATCCCAACGGAAATAATGGTAATATAAAAATTGGCGATGTTGTAGATCTTACTACACAAACAATTAATTTAAATGGCGGAACAGTCACAGTTACAAAGCCGGGTGACCCGCTTAATGGACTAACTGTAACAATTCAACCAAATTCATTTACACAAGCACAAACAATTAAAATCTCATCTGCTCCAATTTCCAGTCATCAATTAGGTCAATATTTCAATCCTCTTACATCAATGATAAAGATTTCTTACCAAGGCGGTTTTTCAGATAAGACAATGCGGATTAAAGTACCGATAACTCTTCCAGCAGGAAAGTTTGCAATGGGATTTTTTTATAACGAGCAGACTGGAAAGCTAGAGGGAATTCCAATCGAAAAATTAGCAAGTGATCATATAATTATCGCTACAAAATATTTTCCTACTAACACAAATCAGTCGTTGGGAAAAAGAACAAGTGCCGATATTGTTTGCGATCTAGTCATAGGAGTAATTGACGAATCAGTATTAGCCGGCCAAACAATTATTGATACCGGATTTAAACCGGGAGTGGACGATTGGGAATTTATTAATTATGGATCTTACACCGCAACAGATGGAATTTGTGCGGGAATGACATTAAGTGCAATGTGGTACTACTTAGAAAGAAAAAATACTGATGGGGCATTGTTCCATAAGTATGATACTTTCAACGATAAAACGAAGCCCGGTAAACTTTGGCAAGACAACCCAAGAGGATACCGCTTCGCATCAGTAATTCAATCGGATTTAAATTGGGATGCTCGTGCGACAGAAAGATTATTTCAAGAAGGAGATCCGGTTCTTACATGGAAAGCATTCGCACTTTCAATGCTGTTAACTAAAGAACCGCAATATGTTAGTTTAAGATCAACAACTCATATAGGACATGCTGTTGTTGCGTATCAAATGAATTATCAAACAGGCGATTTAATGGTTTCCGATCCGAATTATCCTTCTGGTTACCAAACAAACGGAGCTACGATAAGCAGAACAATTAAATTCATCGGGAATAAATTTAATCCTTTCCCGGCTTCACTTAAAGCAGATGCGAACGCTACAGTTTTTGATACTGTTTACTATTATGGAAAAACTACAATGATTGATTGGGACAAATTTAAAACACGGTGGAACGAAGTCCAAGCCGGAACTATCGGCAATGATAAATTTCCTACATATAAACTTTATGTTAATAGTGTTGGAGGGCCTGAACTTACTGATAATTATCAACTTGGTTCGGATTCCTTAAAAATTCTCTGCCAATCAACAAATAGCTCACAGTTCCTTACCGGCACAGACCGGCTACAAGCTTTTTATATATATGATCAAAACGGAACTCAATTAACAAAGGCGGATTTCAATTCAAAAGGAATTGCAAAACTAAGATTAGGCAAAGGGATTATTAAATTAGGTTTTTATATCTGTGGGGCAAAAAATAATTATCCTGAAAACTATGTAGATTTTAAATGGATCAACATCAATTCACTTGGTATGACTATAGACCCCAATCCATTGAACGGTGATATAAATAAAGAATATACATTCACTGCTAATGTGCAGGGAACACCGCCCACTAATGCAAACAAATATGTTTGGAATTTTGGTGATGGAACTCAGGACGTAACCGTAATAGGCAGCAATACTGCCAAACATACCTATTCAACAGGAGGCACTTTTACGGTTTCGGTGAAGTTGTATGATAATACTACAAACAATGTTGTTATCTCCGCAGCTTCAACTGTAAATATGTTGTCGAGTTTTGCTTATGAAATCTTAGCGACTCAATCAGCTGAAATTAATTTAACCGGTGTTATAGTTTATGATAAATATTATCCCAATAGTACTGTAAATTATATTTATCAAAATCCATCTGTAAATTTATTTTATCAACGGAATAACCAAACTATTACCTGGACAGGTCTTTCATTTTCAGTAAACTACACCTTTAAATTTCCACCATATGAGGGATATACCGGATCGGATACATTAACTGCCAATGGAACTATTAATGGCTCTATTTCACAAGACGGGAAAACAATAAGCAACATAACAGCACATGAGAAAGTAACTCGTAGAGCTAACGATTCATATACGGATTTTACTCTTATTATACACGATATTCCTTTTGTAAATAAAACGGATATAGGATGTGCAACCTGTCAAAATTATCGTGAGTATATGTTTGATGTATCAAGTTCGGTTGCAAGTAAAATTTCATCTTTACAGATGACGGAAAAGCGGTACGATTCAACAACCGGTCAATACACTACTATGAATTCAATTTCGTACAATATGAGCGCGGTTTATGTTTATCTGCGAAAAAAATTGTAGAATAAATCTGTTTAGTTAAGGTTTCAATCTCAATTATTCTTGCCGGCAAATGCTGAGGATTTAAACTTCTGCACTTAAGTTTTTGTCAAGTATTTGTTATAATTCATTTCAAAGATGATTCACTTATAAAAGTAAGCGGAGACCAGAATGTACTCTAAGGGATATATAAGAAAAACCGGCTGCACCATTGCAGTATTTTTATTTATTATAGTTGCCGCTAGCTGCAGCAGTGTAAAGGAAACAACAAGCATCTGGAGTAGTAACGAAATAAAAATTGACGGCGATATTTCAGATTGGCAAAACTCTTTGGCAAGCATACCTGATAAAAAATTTGCCGTAGGCTTTAAAAACGATGATAAGTTTCTATATGTAAGTTTAATTACGGATGACCGGATGAAGATAATGCAAATGCTTCGGAATGGATTTATAACTTGGTTTACACCGGACGGGAAGAGCGATAAAACATTTGGAGTTAAATTTCCGCTGTCTAATAAAGATTTGAAAGACGAGCAGATTCAAAATATGAACAGAGAAAATTTTCAGCCGGATAATATGGAAAAACAATTCGCTCAGTTGTTAATTCGACAAAAAGAATTAGAAATAATTAATAATGATAAATTTCCATTGAGTCTGATGTATTTAGAAAACAAAGAAGGGATAAAAGCAAAGCTTGGTTATACTGAAAACAATTTTGTGTATGAGTTACAAGTTCCATTAAAAGCCGGCGGGAATTACACTTATCAAATAGCGGCAACACCGGGAGGAAAAGTAACAATCCGTTTTGAAACCGAGAAAATTGATTCAGAAAATATTCGTAATACAATGAAAGAACGAAGCAGTATGCCAGCAGGGGATGGTGAAATTCCTAGCGCACAAAGAAAAGGAAGCGGCAGAATGCAGCCGGGTATGCGCGGTTTTCAAAAACTGGAACCGATTAATTATTCGTTTGATGTAGTGCTTCAACAACCGCCTAAATAAAGAATTGATCATTAGAAATTTGAACACTACGGTATATCAAATCCTTTTGATGCTACCCAGAGTTTGAACCACTCTTCTCGTGTTAAATTTATTTCTAAACCTCTCAGTGCTGATTTTATTCGGTCAATTTTTCCGCTTCCAAGCACTACAATAAAATTCACCGGATGCACCAACAGCCATGCAGTTGCAATAGTTTCAATCCCGACTTTATATTTGCCGGCAAACTCATTCAAAATATTTCTAACACGGTTTGCTTGCCCGCTGTTCTCCCAAAAGATTCTTCCCCCTGCAAATGGAGACCAAACCATGGGCGCAACCTTTTTCTCTTGTAGAAAATCAATATTCCCGTTATCAAAATGTTCTGTATTTAAAACTGAAACTTCAATTTGATTTGTAACAAGAGGAAAATCTAAACGTGATTGTAAGAGTGAAAATTGATGAGATAAAAAGTTTGACGCTCCAAAATGTAAAACCTTTCCGGATTTTTTCAGACCATAAATTGCTTCAGCAGTTTCATCTGCATTCATTAACGGATCAGGGCGGTGGATAAGAAGCAGATCAATATATTCTGTTGATAAATTACGAAGTGAATTCTCAACGGATTTAATTATGTGTGCTTTTGATGTATCGTAACAGTGTAATTGATGTTCGGGAAATTTATGTGAGATTAATTTTATTCCGCACTTTGTAACGATTTGCATTTTATTCCGCAACGATTGATTCTCTTTCAATACATTTCCGAACAAAGCCTCGCATTCATAACCGCCGTAAATATCCGCATGATCGAAAGTAGTAATTCCTAATTCAAGTGATTGGGTAATTAAAGTGTTGAGTTGTTGGACAGAATAATTCCATTCAAGTGCTCGCCAAAAACCGAGAGAGATTCTTGATAGCTTAAATTCCATATTTACTCCTAAGAAATCTATTTGCTGATATATAATATAGTATTTAGATTGAATTAGTAATAAAAGGATATTTAAAAATGAAACCGAAGATTAACTTTTTATTATTGGTTGTAATTCTGCACACTTCGTTCTACTCTTTATATTCTCAAACTGTTCGCCCAATTCGTGATAATATTGGATTTTGCTGGAACGCAGAAGAGATGAATAAATTTATGAATTATTTATCAAAAGACGATCGCAACAAGTTTGCCAATCAAACTAAAGATCTTTTTGCGGCGGTTTCAGTTCATGATGATTATCTTTATGCAGGGAAAGTTTATTATCCGCTTTACAAAAATATCCGGACAAAAGAAGTTATAATCTTTGGAGTAACGCATGGAACAGTGCGCAAGGAAATGGGCTCGCTATCCGATGTTATTATCCTTGATGAATTTGATAAATGGCGCGGACCATACAAGGACGTGGAGATTTCTCCGCTGAGAGAAATTATTAAATCAGAACTTCCTAAAGAAGATTTTATTGTAAGCAACAAGGCTCACGAGATCGAACATTCAATTGAAGCGCTTATTCCATTTCTTCAATATTATAATCGAGATATTAAAATCACACCAATCATGATAACACAAATGTCTTATGAAAAGATGGAATCTATAACAAAGCGACTTTCAGAAATAATTCTGAATTATATAAATGGAAAAAACCTTAAACCCGGGAAAGATATTTTCTTCCTCATCTCTAACGATGCAAATCATTATGGCGAGGATTTTAATAACTCACCATATGGAATGGATGCCGTTGCACATAAAATCGCTACTGAAAATGATCTAAAAATAATTTTGAAAGATTTATCGGTCGAAATAACGAACGAAACAATTAAAAACACAGCAACCGATCTTTGGC
Source organism: Melioribacter sp. (assembly GCA_012026935.1). Lineage (GTDB taxonomy): Bacteria > Bacteroidota > Ignavibacteria > Ignavibacteriales > Melioribacteraceae > Fen-1258. Next base: position 6,704 of record VEPI01000021.1, read on the forward strand.
CAGATCCGGAAAGCAAGAAAACTGTCCCTTTATGGTGCGGAAGATACCCCATTATATTTGGTTTACAAACAATTTTTAAAGTTGCAAATGGCTTAAATGATAAAAAAATTTACGGAACACTTTTCAAATACTCGGATACATTTACTGAAAAAGTTTTACCGGTGAAGAACACCAGCATGGGTTTAACGGCTGTGTTTTCTTATAAACATTGGTGTGCATGGTTCACCGAAGGATTTTATTTAAAGTGAAAAATTAAAGACGAACAGTGAAAGAAAAAGCAAAGAACCCATGGCTTAAAATACCCGCAGAGGACTACGAAAGACACATGTCCGCACCTAACGTATTACAACTTCAGATGCTAAACAAAATTTTTGCAGATGTATTGAATGAATTTCAGCCTAAATCTATTGCCGTACTCGGCTGTGCAACCGGAAACGGATTTGAACATTTGATTAATAAAAATATTGAACAAATTGTAGGCATAGATGTTAATCAAGAATATCTTGCGATTTGCAAAAAGCGATTTGAGAAAAAATTACCGCAGCTCGAACTTGTCTGTGCAGATTTGAATGATGCTGAATTTCCCAACTCCTCATTTGATCTAATACATGCTGCGTTGGTTTTTGAATATGTTGAAGTAGAACCATTACTTTCAAAAATATCTCATTGGCTGAAATCAAACGGAAACTTATCCGTTGTCTTACAATTACCGAATGATGCGTCGGCATTGGTTTCAGAAACGCCGTACCAATCCTTGAAATTGTTAAATAGTATTATGAAATTAATTGAACCGGAAGTGTTTAGGGAGAAAGTAAGACAGTATGAATTAAATGAAACGAGGAATTATAAAATAAAATTGCAAAGCGGAAAATGTTTTTTGGGAATAATATTTAAGCAAAATAAAACAGGGGCTCAATATATTGAGCCCCTATGATCTAGGATTGTTCTTCTTTCTTTTCTTCTACAGCAACTTGTTTTTTCTTTCCTTTCATAAAGTAAGCGATAAACAGTGCAATGATTACAACCCCGCTAACAATGTAAACCCAATTCATCTTTGACGGCGGGGCAACTTTTTCTTTCCATGTTGCAATTCGTTTTTCAACAGAATCTTTATTTGCTTCAGTCATTAAATTATTTTCGATCAGAACCGGAACCCAAACCGGCTGAACTGTCTTGAAGTAAACGCTATCGGTAAAAGCGAAAAAAGTATTTTCTGATTCGGTTTTACTTTTAACGCCGTAATTTTTTATTTCATCATCAACAAAAGAAGTTACGCTGTTAACAAATTGATCACCGCCTCTAAAAGGCAATAACGCAAGCTTATAATCTCTAAAAAGTTTATTAACCTGTCCCCACATTTCATCATTGATACGAATATTCCAATCAGTAAACATTGCATCAATATTTGCAACTTGTGCTGCTTTATCACGGCGGTTCAAATAAACTTCCGCAAGTTTTGGTCCTACTTGCCGCCAGACTTTGTTGAAGTCTTTGTATTGTTCTTTCATCTTTGAAAGATCTTCAGCCTTCATCTGTGTTACTTTCATGAATTGAACGTTATCGCTGATAGTGCGTTCTATATTATAGAATAGATTTCCGTTATCAACTTTTTTATAAATTGCCTGTTTCTCGGCTTCGTTAAGTGTTCCGGGCGTTTTGACAAATTCTTGAAGCAAACTATCAACGATACCGCGTACAAGCTCATCACGTTGTTCAATATTCGATCTCAATTGTGAAACTAATCTTGTGAGCGATGCAATTGTTGCTGCATCTTTAGCGGTTCTAATATTTAATTGTTTAATCTGCAAAATCAAACCTTCATTCTGCTGGCTTAGTTCTGAAACTTTATCTTTCAGCGTCCCAACTTCGGTTGTGAGTTGTACGATCTGGGTGAAATCACCTTTGCGGACTTCGAGTGCGCGTCCTATTTTCAAAAATTCTTCATCGTAATTTATTTGCAAAGATTTTTCGAGAAGAGTTTTAGAATCAGCAAATTCTACCCTCAGCTTTTCAATGTTTTCACCTATAATATTACATTCATCTAAAGAAGCGGCATTCTTGATGGCATTCTCATATTGCTTAAATCGCGAATCGAAGTTAGTTACCTTCTCACGATCCGATTGAGCAAATATGTTTTGATTTAGAACAAAGGCAGCAAGCAAGAAAATCAAAAAGAAAAATTTGTTTGTCTTCATTTTTTACCTCACAATGCCTTCGTTATTTAATAAATATTTATTTGAATTATCAAGCAATTCTATATTTGGGGATTTTTGATTGAACATAGGGGAAGTTAATCCTGTTTCTGTAATTAGGATTTTGTTTTCAAGATCCATTCCGTTTTCTTCCGACTCAAATACGTACACATTTTTAAAGTCTTTTCCTGTGATGTAGTAAAAACCAACTTTGTCTCGGATGAGTCTAATTTCTTTTCCTGAAAAATTTGTTGAATCCTTAAACTCCTCATAAAAAAGAGCTTTAACTTTTAATGTGAAGGAGTATCTCTGCTCTTCAACAAATCCTTTGTTGTCAACTTTCAAAACATTTTCAATCGGCCATGAATAATCAGCCGGCTTAAGCGTCAACGATGAACATGCAGAAATGATGAATATTAGTAAAGCGGATAAATATTTCCGTAACCTCATACAATGCCTCTTCAATAAAATTAACTAATGAAAGTTAGCTATTTTGGTTATTATTTGTAAGTAGTTAAATCCTCAAATATGTAAGAATTTAGATTGTTAACAGATGAGCATTAAGAACAATTTTATCTGCATCTTGACAATGAGTTTAGTTGAATTTATTTTCGGACAGTTGTGAAGCCGTCCGTAATAATAACTGCAATAAAAATGGGGCTATATGAAAAGAATAATATTTCTTCCAATTACTTTTTTCTCTCTTATTAGCATCTGTTCCCCACAAACTTCGGAATCGCTTTTAAGATCATCTTCTATAATAAAAAGTATTGATCCTAATGAGGAGGATTATACCGATCTTCTTCCTTTGAAGAAAAAAATCGACGAAGTACAAATTGTAGTGTTAGGCGAAATATCGCACGATGACGGCGCAACTTTACAAGCAAAATCGCGATTGGTAAAATTTTTACATAAAGAAATGGGTTTCGAAGTTCTTGCGTGGGAAGCAGGATTTATTGACTGTTATTATTTGAACAGCGTGCTTAAATCCGAGATGCCGCTTAAAGATGTAAAGAAATATATGATGGGCAGCGAATGGGAAGCGAGCGAATATGTTAATCCCGTTTTTGATTATGCAGGAAAAAGTTGGAAAACAGATAAGCCGCTTATAATGGCAGGATTTGATTTGGGAAGACCGCCGAAAGCAGCAAAAAATTATTTGGGAATTTTTGATTCAATATTTGTAAAAGCACCATGGCTTAAACCAACGGATTCTATTTATAATAAAATAGATACATGCGCAAAAAGTATTGGTGGAGATCTAGGAAATCTACCCGCAAAAATAATCTCTAAGAAAGAAGAACAAACCGTAAAATCCTTTATTTATGTGTTAGTAGACTCTCTCTCAGCAGGGGGAAAATCTTCCGAAGTATTTTCTGCCGAAGAAAAAAATAGATATGCATACTTTTTACGCTCTTTCTTTTTTGATATTGAATTGAATAACCTAATTCGTCAGGATGACGAGACTTTTCAAATTATGCGCAATAAATTTATGGCAGATAGAATGATCTGGTTGATTGAAAAATTTTATCCCGGCAAAAAAATTATTGTTTGGGCAACAACAACACATTTTAAAAAAAATACATTTTTACAAACAAAACTCAATAGTGATCTATCTTTCTTTAATAAAAGCGCAGTTTTTCTGCAAGCCGGAGATTATTTGGATTATTATATAGGTAAAAAAATGTATACGATTGCATTTACAACCTTTCAAGGTGAAAAGGGAATGATTTTTCCCGAAGACCATCCTAAAAAGAAAGATTATGAATACACAGATAAAATAAACGAACCTGAAGCCGGAAGTTATGAAGCAATTGCTCATGAAACCGAAAAGGAGTATTTGTTTACGGATTTAAGATCTCTAAGAAAAAATAATTGGCTAACGAAAGAAAATATTGCTTATCCATTTGGTTATAAAAAAGAAATAGCTCGTTGGGGTGATTATATTGATGCATTTTTCTTTATAGATAAAATGTTTCCTGATAAAATACTTCATATTGATAAGTGATACACGTGATGATAATAAAAGCTGTCTCAAAAGTTTGATTGACTGTCATTGCACGGAGTTTACACGAAGTAACCTTTTATTTTTATCAAAGAAATAAGATCACTTCACTTCGCTCATGATGACAAACAATCTTTTGAGACAGCATATTTGCATTTATTTCTTTTCCAGATCTTTTAATTTCTTTAGTTGTCCGTTCGCAAAACGATTATTCGGATCCAACCGAACAGCTTTTTCAAAATTACTAATTGCTTTTTCGTTGTCACTGCGTTTCAAATACAAATCACCTAAGAATGTGAACGAGGGAGAGGACTCCGGAAAGAGCTCGCAATTTTTTAATACTATTGCTAACGCATCATCAACATTGCCCTGTTCAGAAACTTTTGATGAGAAAGAGAGAAGGGTATGATCGCGGAAATCATAAGTATAACTTCCGAAATACCTTTTTCTTAATTCATTGTAACGGCTCATAGCAGCTTCAAGTCCGCCGCGTTTGTATGTTCTAAATAAAATATCCTCAAGTTGATCAATATGCGAAGCTCCTCTGTGGCATGTAACGCAGGCAACTTCGCCAATGTCTGATTCAATCTCTCTGGACTTTTTCAGAAGGTCCGAATTTATATTATTTACCATAGTGATCATTGTCCTGGCAACTTGTTTTTCTTTCTTTACATCCGAGGAATAATCCATTGGTCCAAAATCAGCGGTTTTAGAATCATCATGGCAGAAGTTACATTTAACACCTAAAGCAGCCGTGAAACCCTGCATTATCTTTTTTAATTCTTCTCCCTCAATATTACTAGGAAGAACTTTCAGATTTTTTGGCTTTTGATCTTTCGAAAATTGAGCATTGCACACCGTTCTGGTAAGAAGTACGATAGCAAGAATTAACATTTGGAAAAAATATTTTGAATTTATTTTGGTTAGAAACATTAATTACTCCGATATTTTGGTGCGCTAAGTTAAAATTTTATTTGAAGAGTTCAAGTATTATTTTAATATCTATTTATTAAAAAGTGTTAATACAAAATGAATCCATGGAGAGGACTAAAAAATATTCCGCATAGTGTATGGATACTTGCGTTGGCTACTTTGATCAACCGAAGCGGAACTATGGTACTACCATTTCTTGTCATTTATATGACAAGGAAGATTGGAGTAAGTATTGCTTTAGCAGGATTGGTTCTTTCTTTTTATGGTGCAGGTGCACTAGTTACAGCTCCATTTGTGGGTAGGTTATCAGACAAATTCGGCTCGTTGAAAGTAATGAAGGTATCACTTATTGCTACAGGCCTTTTTTTAGTATTGTATTCATTCATAACAAATTTTATCGTCATCCTCGGTGTTACATTATTATGGTCGGTGATTAGTGAAGCATTCCGCCCGGCAAATCTTTCTTTGATCTCAGATGAAACAGAACCCGGTCAGCGTAAGACAGCCTTCGCATTAAATCGGCTAGCGATTAATCTTGGAATGAGCATAGGACCGGTTATAGGAGGATTTCTTGCGGGAATAAATTTCTCATTACTTTTTTATGTAAATGGTACAATGTCAGTGTTAGCAGGAATATTTTTAATAGTTTCTAACGTTGAAACAAAAAAACATGTCCTTAACGTAAAAGAGAGTCCCCCAAAATTGAATTTAGAAAAAAAACCGGTTTCAATATTTAAAGACAAAACATTTTTATTCTTTATGCTTGCACTAATCCCGGTAGAATTAGTTTTTTTTCAATTTCTTGGTGCTCTCCCTTTATATATAATACAAAACTTAAAAATTCCGGCATCAACTTTTGGAATTTTGATGGCTGTAAATACTGTGTTAATAATTATTGTTGAAGTACCTCTGAACAACGCAATGTCAAATTGGGATGATCGTAAATCTTTAGCGCTTGGTGCACTGTTGTGCGCCATTGGCTACGGTGCAATGATATTTTCGCAAAATATTTTGTTCATCACATTAACTATAGTCATTTGGACATTTGGTGAAATGATTTTTTTCCCATCAAGCGCTTCTTACACAGCAATTCTTTCTCCCGAGAATAGACGCGGAGAATATATGGGCTATTTTCAAATGACATTTAGTTTTTCATTAATGCTTGGTCCATGGATCGGAGCTTTGGCTCTTGATCATTTAGGGTATATAATTCTTTGGTGCGGAGCTTTTGTTTTGGGGTTAATATCAACACTATTGTTCCTATTTATAAGCAAAAAAACTATAAATCCGCATTAATTATTTCTCATCCGGACATCTTTGACCGGTTAAAAAAATATTTTTTAATGTCTTTCCAACTTTATTAGTAACTCTTATATTCATATTAACAATCCATACATAATAAGAAAGGGCAGCAAAATGAAGTTCAAAACATTTTTCAGTACAATGTTATTAGCGGTAATTCTCTTTTCATCTTCTGTTAGTTTTGCGCAACAAGGCGATCAAGCAGAGATGATGAAAAAGTGGCAGGAATATATGACTCCCGGACCTGTTCATCAGCAATTTGCAAAGATGGCAGGTAACTGGAAAGCAACAGTTACACAATATATGGGCGGCCAAGAATCAAAATCGGAAGGAACCGCAACTTATGAAATGGCTCTCGGTGGAAGATATTTGCATTCCTCCTTCAAAGGAAATATGATGGGTATGCCGTTCGAGGGTATGGGTCTTGATGCATACGATAACGGAACAAAAGAGTACATCAGTCTATGGGTTGATAATTTTGGTACAGGTGTTATGGTTATGAAAGGAAAGATGGATGAAAAAACAAAAGCAGTAACTTATTGGGGCTCGATGTATGACCCAACTGTAGGGAAAGATCAAAAAATGAAAACTGTAATTAATAATATAGATAATGATCACCAGCAAATGCTGATGTATACTGTTGAAAACGGACAAGAAACTAAAAACATGCAGATTGATTACGCAAGAGTTAAATAAAAAAAGTAAGTTTATTTCAGATTAGCCCCGAATCATGAGAAATGATTTCGGGGTTTTTTATTCTCAATCAAAATGCAGATTAACAAACGGTAGCACTTTAGCCAATCCGTTGTTATTCTTTGCAATGTTTAATAAACCGATTTGCACGCCGTTCAGTTCATCGGCAACATTAAATAAACCAATTACTAATCCGGTTTGAGTTCCTCTAATTTTATTATAACAAGAAATAGAAATTCCTTTCAACTCATCAACATCTGTCCATCCCAGCGAAACATTCAGACCGATTATTTTTGAAGTCTCGACTTTATATCCTACAAGATTTAATCCTGTAATTCCTTCTTGACTTACTAATGCAATAAGAGCAGAATTTAAACCTGTCATTTCACCTTCTGCAACAATTGCAAGACCTCCAAAATTAATTCCTCTTAACTCGCCTTTGGATACAACGGCTAAACCGCCAAAGTTTAAACCGAACATATCATTTTCGGAAACAACAGCCAATCCGCCGAAATTTAATCCATGCATTTCTCCTTTGGTAACTACAGCCAGACCGCCAAGATTTATTCCGAATAAATTACTTTCGGAGACTACTGCTAGTCCGCCAATATTTATTCCCAAAAGATTTCCTCTTGCAACAGTAGCTAATCCTCCAATATTAACACCACGAATGTCTCCACCGGACACAACAGCTAATCCACCTATATTTATTCCGGATAATTCTTGTTCAGCAACTACTGCTGCGAGACCGAACGAAATGCCCTGGATTGTTTCAGCAAATGGCGCAAGTCCCAATGCAATTCCTCTTACTAAAGAACCGGGACTTCTTTCCGGTTTCCAAAGAGTAATATTGATGCCGTTGATTTCTTTAATGCCGCAGTCGGATAAATTGAACCGCAGACCATTCCAGACAGGTGAGTTGCCAAAGCTTATTCCCGAATTGTGAGAACCCAAATCTAAACTTGAGAATGAACATTCAATTTCAGTAGAGTCTTTTGCGTCAGGGAATTCACTTTGGGAAAACAAAGGCGAGCAGTTTAGTAAAACAAATAAAATTAGAAGAAGTCGTTTCATAATCTTAATCCCAATTATTTCTTTATATATAGACGGATTTATATATGCTAAGGTTACAATCGTTTTGGATTAAGAATAATAGAAATCTATTTTCTTTTTAAGAAGCCGTATTTTTTTAAGTGGAGATAAGCTAAATATCCAACGGCACTTAATTGTACAGCGCCAAGAATGGATTTTAGTGTTTTCATGCTCTGTAAGTCAGCATATTTTTCTTGTAGCGGATTTAAAATGTTCAACAGTAAATTATTTTGCATTTCATCTTGTTGATTTACATTTCCCGCCAACAGCATACGTGTTTGAATCCAAATAGAGGATGAATCATTCAAGAAACGGGTATTAAGATGTAAATTGCTCAGGCCTTCAAAGTTAAGCGAATATGGTGTTTGGTTATAAAAATAATTGTAAAATATTGGCAGGGGCTCATGGTTTTTTAATGAATCCGTTTTATTTTGAGCAGCGAGCAAATTACAGATTATTAAAAATATTACAAGCTTATATGTGAATGTCTTCATCTTCGTCGAACTCGTCATCTTCAAAAAGATCATCGTCCAATTCAACATCTTCTTCGTTAATATTCTCGGGCTCGGAATCATCATCCAAATCACTCTCGCCCTTTGGAACGGCAGAATATGAAACGGGATCCGGCTGAGCATAATATGTATCTCGCGATGAATAATTATCATCCATGCGGTCCATCACTTGACCTAATAACTCATCACTTAAATCAGCTTTCATTTCTTTTACTTCAACTTTTTTCTCTGCCTCAAATTTTTCCATTCCTTGATCTGTACTTTTCCACATTTCGGTTAGATCTTTTTTCTCCAATTTATTAAGACAGTTATCAATCTCTTTTTCAATAACTTTAATATCTTTTTGGTCCCATGTGCTTTCGGAGTAAAGTTGCGATTTTAAGTAATCCCAAAATGACTGTCCCTTCTTTTGAGGGGAAGGACTTTTTTTGAGAGCATTAACAACATCATTAACAATTTTTTTCGTTGAAGCTGCCACTGTTACACCTTTCAAATATTACTACCAATAAATTAGCAAATAAAAGGAAAAGTCAAATGGAGATTTTTCTACCAATTTTATTATACAAAAATTATTCTGTTCCCGGAAAAAAAATATTTTTTATTTGAAGATAAAGGAAGAAATTCTTTTTATTTTATAACATACTCAAAATTATAAATCATAGTTTAGAAATAAAACGCCCCCGTAGCTCAGTGGATAGAGCAGTGGCCTCCGGAGCCATGTGCGCAGGTTCGACTCCTGCCGGGGGTACAATCTTACGTGAAAAGTAAAACATCAAACGTGAAGCGTCTTATAACAAACATTAAACGAGGAAACCATGAAACAGCTGAAGCTATTTTTCTTTTTCGTTCTTACGGCGTTATATGTACAATCCTTATCTGCACAAACCGAAGACAAATCTCTTTTATCGGTTGATAGAATTTTTAACAGCAGAGATTTTATGGGTGAATTTGCGGGACAAACCCGTTGGATTGATAATGGAAAATATTATACAACGTTGGAAGGATCTAAAGATGTATCAGGCGGAAGAGATATTGTTAAGTATGAAACTGAATCCGGTAAAAGAGAAATTATGGTTTCCGCCAAATTTTTAATCCCTGAAGGTGAGGCAAAACCGTTAGGGATTAGCAATTATATCTGGTCTCCAAGCAGAAATTTTTTAATGATCTATACAAACACAGCACGAGTTTGGCGGCAGAATACAAAAGGTGATTATTGGGTACTCGATCTTAAAACAAATAAACTTCATAAACTTGGCGGCGATGCAAAACCATCAACACTAATGTTTGCAAAATTTTCGCCCGACGAGAAAAAAGTAGGTTATGTAAGAGAACATAATGTTTATGCTGAAAATTTATCCGACGGAAAAATTGCCCAGTTAACTTTCGACGGTTCGACAACTATAATCAATGGAACATTTGACTGGGTGTACGAAGAAGAACTAGATCTTCGTGATGGCTTCCGTTGGAGTCCGGACAGTAAATCAATCGCATATTGGCAGCTCGATGCATCCGGAGTTAAAGATTTTCTTTTAATCAACGATACGGATTCTCTGTATTCTTTTATCAAACCTGTTCAATATCCTAAAGTAGGTACTACAAACTCTGCTTGTAAAGTTGGTGTTGTAAATGCTGATGGCGGTGAGACAGTCTGGATGAAGGTTCCCGGCGATCCTCGAAATAATTATATAGCAAGAATGGATTGGGCTGCAAATTCAAATGAAATTGTTCTTCAGCATTTAAATAGAAAGCAGAATCAGAATAACGTGATGCTCGGTAATTCTAAAACCGGAGAAGTAAAAACAATTCTAACTGAAACAGATGCCGCGTGGATTGATATCAATGATGATTTGAATTGGTTGAAAAACGGGAAAGAATTTACCTGGGTGAGCGAACGCGACGGCTGGAGGCATATTTATTTAGTATCGCGCGATGGGAAGAAAATTAAATTACTAACTCCCGGAAATTATGATGTTATAGATGTTCAAAGTATTGACGAGGAAGATGGATGGATTTATTTTATGGCATCTCCGGATAATGCAGCACAACGTTACCTGTACCGTGTTTCGATAGATGGTAAGGGAAAGTTGGAACGTATTACACCAAAAGAATTCAGCGGTGGCAACGGTTATCAGATTTCAGACGGTGTTAATTATGCAATTCATTCTTATTCAAATTTTGATACTCCGTCAATTTCTAATCTGATAAGATTGCCTGATCATAAAGTGATAAGAAAATTAGTTGAGAACAAACAACTGAAAGAAAAAATTACAGCGTTAAAGAGAGCACCAACTGAATTTTTTAAAATTGACATCGGTAATGGAGTTGTGCTAGACGGATGGATGATGAAGCCGTATAATTTTGATCCGTCAAAAAAATATCCTGTACTTTTCAGCGTTTACACCGAACCGGCAGGACAAACGGTTGTTGACCGTTGGGGCGGCAGCGGATATTTATGGCATTTAATGTTTGCTCAAGAAGGTTATATAATTATGAGTGTTGATAACAGAGGAACTCCCGCACCGCGCGGACGTGAATGGAGAAAAGCCATTTATAAAAAAATAGGAATTCTAAATTCGGCGGATCAAGCCGATGCGGTTAAAGCATTGTTACAAAAATATTCATTTATGGATGCAGATAGAATAGGTGTGTGGGGCTGGAGCGGCGGCGGTTCCGCTACTCTTAATGCTATGTTCCGTTATCCCGACCTTTATAAAACCGGAATGGCTGTTGCGCCTGTAGGTCACGAAAAACTTTATGATACTATCTACCAAGAAAGATATATGGGATTGATAAGTGAAAATCCCGAAGTGTATGAAGACGGTTCGCCGGTGAATGTTGCAAAAAATTTAAAAGGCAATTTATTAATCGTTCACGGAACCGGGGATGATAATGTTCATTATCAAGGAACCGAACTAGTTATAAATGAATTGGTAAAAAATAATAAACCGTTTACTATGATGGCTTATCCAAATAGAACTCACGGCATTTATGAGGGACCCGGAACAACATTACATTTGTACAATCTTTTAACAAGGTATTTACATACGAATCTGCCAACAGGTGCAAAATAGTTTTCATTGCGGGTTGTTTCTTTTTTTGCAAAGGAAACAACCCGTATTTAATTTTTGCAAATTCCTTCCAAGTTTACCAATTTACGTTAAGTCATTTCTTGATAAATCTGGAGCGTAACATGCGTACAAAACTCCTTTTCATTTTTTTCTTCAATGCAATTATTATTACCGCACAAATTAAAATTGGATTTTTAAATATTAACAATGCAATTGAAAAGAATACAGAAGTAAAAGCAGCATACGATTTTTTAAAAAATCAAAAGGATTTTTCCACCGAACAAATAAATTTAGCAGATATTATTAATTCTCAATTCTCAATTAGCAATTCTCAATTTTCAATTATCTGGATTCACCGTCCCGACTCGACAGAACTAACTAAAGAAGAAACAGATCCCAATTTAATTCAAGCGCTACAAAGCTACGTTAAAAACGGGGGGAAACTTTTCCTAACGCTCGATGCAATGAAATATCTAAATCTTCTGGGATTCGAATCAGAACAACCAACTGTAAAATATGTTAATGCCACTGATGATGGTTACGGAAGAAGACTTGGTTTGCATTCCTATCGCGCTCATCCAATCTTTGACGGGCTAAACGGCGGGGCTTATATTTTCAATCCGACAAAGGATTTGAAAACACGACAAATAGGATTTTTCGAAAATTCTATTCCGCAACAGGGAAAAACTGTTGCAGTTGATTGGGCATACATTACTTTGAAAGAAGATGCTAAATTGATAATTGAACATGATATAGGCAAAGGGAAAGTTTTATCAGTTGGCGCTTACATTTACTTTGGTTTGGAAAATAATAACCGCGCCCATCTTGAATTGTTTACTAAAAATTGTCTGAACTACCTTGCCGGGAATTTGAAATACTCATCACGGGAACAATTCTATTGGAATTATTCTCCAGGCAAAGTTTATGAATTCAATAGCAACATAAGTCCGATAAACATTGGCTCATCTAAAAAATGGGAAGCGGATTCAAAATCAATAAAACTATCAAAAGAAAAGGGATCGGATAATTTTTGGAATGTTGCCGGGCAAAAGATTTTAGTGATGGGAAAAGAAAAATCCGGCATTGATGAAATTTGGTCTCATCCGTTTATGGCGCTGCGCGATTATGAAGTCGGAATAATTATAAACGGAAAAGATTCAGTTCAGTGGCTTAAATATTTTCAGCCGATGATAGAGGTACGTCCAGAATCATTTACAAGGATTTATAAAATTAAAGATCTAACCCTTCGCGAAATTATTGTTGCCTCAATTAATGAACCTAAGGCAGTGATACACTATGAATACAATGGCAATACTGCCGCAAAACTTGTAATTAAATTTTACAGCAACTTTCGTTTTATGTGGCCGTATTCGGAGAAAACTACGGGCAGTATTTCTTATTCAAAGAATAAAAAAGGTAATTCTTTTTTTATCAATGATAAGAATGAATTTTCGCTGCTTGCAGGAGCAAACAAAAAATTTTCTCAGTCGGTTATCGGCCAATATTCGAATTTCGAAAAAGTTGGATCTAAATTCAGAGGAATCAAAACCGACAAAATATTAATAGGCGCTTTAGCAGAAATAGATTTGAACACAGAAGACAAAATTGATTTCATAATTCATGCTTCGACGGAAATGCCTCTCGCAGATGATAAAAGTTCACCGGAAAAAATTTATAAAGATGCATTAAGCGGCACACAAAAATTTTTGAACAACTCGTTAATGATTACAACACCGGATAAAAATTTTAACGAAGGATATAGATGGGCATTGATAGGAACAGACAGATTTTTTGTTGACACACCGGATTTAGGAAAATCTCTTGTTGCAGGCTACTCAACCACTGCACGGGGTTGGGACGGCGGGCATAAAATTAACGGAAGACCCGGCTACGGTTGGTATTTCGGCCGCGATGGCTGCTGGAGTGGATTTGCACTTTTAGATTACGGAGATTTTGAAAAAGTGAAATCTATGCTCGAGTTCTTTAACAAGTATCAAGACTTAAGCGGAAAAATATTTCACGAGCTCACAACCTCCGGTGCCGTTCATTATGATGCCTCTGATTCAACACCACTCTATATAATTCTTGCCGGAAAATATTTGCATCACACCGGTGATATTGAATTTATCAAAAGGAATTGGACATATATAAAGAAGGCGATAGATTTTTGTTATTCAACCGATACGGATAAAGATCATCTTATTGAGAACACAAATGTAGGACATGGCTGGGTTGAAGGCGGCGGGCTTTATACAGCGCACACTGAAGTTTATCTCGCGTCTTGCTGGGCGGAAGCACTCAGACAAGCAAGTTATATGGCAGAGCAAATTGGGAAGAGTGCAGAGTGCAGAACTTACAAAGACGAATATCAAATTGTTAAAAATATTATTGATAAAGATTTCTGGAGCGAACAAGAAAATTTTTTAAGTTTTTCAAAACTTAAAGATGGAAAATATAATCCCGAAAAAACTGTATTAGCCGCAGTACCTTTATATTTTGAAACAGTTGAATCTTCTAAAGCAAAAAAAGTGGCCGATGCTTATTCAGAAAATTATTTTTCTTCAGACTGGGGAGTAAGAATTTTGCGCGAAGACAGTCCGATATTTAATCCGCGCGGATATCATACCGGCAGTGTTTGGCCTTTGTTTACCGGATGGGCAGCACTTGCAGAATATAAAAATGAAAATTATGTACAAGGTTATTCCCACATAATGAACAATTTGCTGGTTTATAAAAATTGGCAGCTGGGATTTGTTGAAGAGGTATTGAACGGTGCCGAATATAAACCGGGAGGTGTTTGCCCTCACCAATGCTGGAGCGAGACAATGGTATTGCAGCCGGCGATAGAAGGGATGCTGGGATTAGATGTTGATGCCGTAGATAATAAAATAAAAATTTCTCCGCGTTTACCTGCGGATTGGAATTCGATCAAAGTTGAGAGAATTAAAATTGGTGATCGTTTTGTTGATTTCACTATGAAGCGCACTGAGGGAAAAACGATTTTTGATTTCTCTTCAAATTCCAGAACACCAATTAAGATAGAATTTATTCCAACCTTTCCACTTGGGACAAAATTTGAAGATGTTACAATCAACAACAAATCGCTAACAGCCAAACAGTCAAACAACCAAACTTTTTCTTTTATACTTAAAAAATCTTCACATATTGTAATTGATCACAAAAACGGAATTTCCGTTTTGCCGAATGTAACCGAACCCAAACCGAATGACATTTCGAAAGGATTTAGAATTTTAAATGATAAACTAGATGGTGGAATTTATTCAGTTGAAGTTCAAGGAATCAGCGGCAGTAAAAACGAAATGAAAATTTATTCGGCAGGTAAATCCATAAAATCTGTTGAGAATGGAAATATTATCGCCATACAAAATTCTATTTATACCATATCTGTAGAATTTGAAAAAAGCAATAAAAAATATATTAACAAGACCGTAAGAGTAATTCTTTAACAAAGACATTTAAATTGATATGAAAAAAATTGTAATAGTATTTTTTGTCGCTGCATCATTACTTGCCCAATCGTTACAAAAGCATTTTGACACGAAACTTTCAATTGATGAACGTGTAAATTATTTGATCAGTCAAATGACACTTTCCGAAAAGATTTCTCAAATGAATTATGATGCCCCGGCGATTGAGCGGCTTGGTATTCCCAAATACAATTGGTGGAATGAATGTTTACACGGAGTTGCTAGAAACGGATTGGCAACGGTTTTTCCGCAAGCTATCGGTTTGGCTGCAATGTGGGATAAAGATTTAATGTATAAAGTTGCGTCAGCAATTTCTGATGAAGCTCGCGCGAAATACAACGATGCAATTAAACAAAACCGAAGAGACATTTATCAGGGATTAACTTTTTGGTCACCGAATATCAACATCTTCCGGGACCCGCGATGGGGAAGGGGAATGGAAACTTATGGTGAAGATCCCTATCTCACCGGACAAATGGCCGTTCAATTTATAAAGGGGTTGCAGGGAAGCGATCCTAAATATTTAAAAACAGTTGCAACAGCGAAACATTTTGCGGTTCATAGCGGTCCTGAACCGGATCGTCATTCATTCAATGCTGAACCAAGTGAATATGATCTCCGCGAAACATATATGCCTGCATTTAAGATGAGCGTGCAGGAAGGAAATGTTCAATCATTAATGTGTGCGTATAATAGTCTGCGGGGAAAAGCATGCTGCAGCAACGATCCATTGCTTGATGCAATTTTACGCGACGAATGGGGCTTCAAGGGTTATGTCGTTTCAGATTGTTGGGCAATCTCGGACATTTATCAATTTCACAAACAAACTTCCGATGCTTCTTCAGCATCTGCAATTTCCGTTAAAGCCGGAACAGATCTGGAGTGCGGCAGTTCATATTCCGCTTTGTTGGAAGCCGTTCAAAAGGGATTAATAAAGGAAGAAGAACTGGATGTTTCTTTAAGACGGTTATTTGAAGCGCGACTTAAATTAGGAATGTTCGATCCGCCGGAAATGGTTCCGTATTCAAAAATTCCGATCACGGTTTTGGATTCAAAGAAAAATCAACAACTTGCTCTTCAAGCAGCAAGAAAATCAATTGTCCTTCTTAAGAATCAAAATAATTTCCTGCCGCTTAAAAAAAATATTAAAACAATTGCAGTCATCGGTCCTAATGCAAACGATGAAGAAGTTCTACTAGGCAATTATAACGGAACACCGTCGAATCCAATTACTCCTTTGCAAGGAATAAAAAATAAAATAGGTAGAAACATTAAAATACTTTTTGAAAGAGGCTGTAACGTTGCAGAAAATATGCCGTATCTCGAAGTAATTCCTTCGGATTTTCTTTTTACATCAGCGGATCTTAAGGTGAAAGGACTTAAAGCAGAGTATTTCGATAATCTTGAATGGAAAGGAAAAGCAAAAGAACAAGTTGATAAACAAATTGATTTTAAGTGGCTCAAAAAATCTTCCGGCTCGGTTTACGATGGAAATAAAAGTGTTAGATGGAGCGGTTACATAGTTCCGCCAAAGACCGGGATTTATCAAATTGGCGGTTACGGGTTTAACGGCTACAATATTTATTTGGAAGATTCTCTCCTGATTAAGTTCGATGCCAACCATCATCCTAATAAAGTTTTTAAGACGGTAAAACTTGAAGCTGGTAAGCCATATAAAATTAAAATTAATTTCTTTGCTAAAACCCGTTATGCTCAGATGCAATTATTATGGTCTATGCAGGATGATAACGCGGAAGATCGTGCAATTGCAGCAGCAAAGAAAAGCGATGTTGTAATTATGTTTATGGGACTTTCACCGCGATTGGAAGGTGAAGAGATGGACGTTCCGGTTCCAGGTTTTGCCGGAGGCGATAGGTTGATTTTAGATTTACCTGCAACGCAAGAAAGTTTGATTAAGAAAATTTCTGCTGTTGGAAAGCCTGTTGTGTTAGTTCTTCTTAACGGAAGTGCCGTAAGCATAAATTGGGAAGAAGAAAACCGGCCTACAGGAAAGGCAGGTATTCCCGCGATTGTTGAATCGTGGTATGGCGGACAAGCTGCAGGTGATGCAATTGCAGATGTTTTATTTGGAGATTACAATCCAGCCGGAAAATTGCCGGTAACATTTTATAAATCAGTAGACCAGCTCCCGGAGTTCAAAGATTATAATATGAGAAGCGGAAACTATTCGAAAGTTTACGGAAATAATGTTATGACGGTGCAAACAAAATCTCTTGGAAGAACTTATAGATACTTTGAAGGTGAAGTTCTTTATCCGTTCGGATTTGGATTGAGTTACACAACCTTTGAGTATAAAAATATTAGATTAAACAAAAACAGAACTAAAAGTGATGAATCGGTAAAACTGTTTGTTGACGTAAAAAACACCGGGAAAATGTCAGGAGAAGAAGTTGTACAGCTGTACGTTCGGGGTAATATTTTTGAATCGAACGGAGCTATTAAAACACTTAAAGGTTTTGAACGCATTTCATTAAAACCGAATCAAACAAAGACGGTTGAGTTTAATATTGATGAAAAAACTTTACAAGAATATTACGAAGGAAAAGGGTTTGTAGTTGAGAAAGGAGAACATGTTTTGATGGTTGGTTCTTCTTCTAAAGATCCAAACATGAAAGAAGTTAAATTAGTCATCGAATAAACCGAAGAGTTTAGGAAAGTAAGTATGAAAAAAATATTTATGATTTTATTAATTGCTTCATCAATCACAGCACAACAACTTAATGTCCACGATCCCTTCTTGAATTTCAAAGCGAAACAAAGCGATCCGCTTTACACAACTTACACAGCAGCGATGGAAAGGTCCCGTTTGTACGGAGATAAAGGTTATAAGATGGATTATTACTCAGAGCATCTTCCGATCAATTACAGCGGCGATCAAGCGGGAAGGTTTTATTGCCTTTGGAAAGTTGATCAAGTAGTTGTTATGAACACCGGCGAATTCTACGAAAAACCGGTTGTTACTTCTTCGTTTCCCGATATGATGATTATGGAATATTCTCCTTTCAAGGGAATTAAAGTTCAAGAAACTTTTTTTGTTTACAGTTCATCAATTGCGTTAGTAAGTCTTCAGATTAAAAATATTGATAATATAAATCACAATATTGAATTGTATCCTATTCTAGAACTCGGAAACGATTCGCTGTTAATAAAAGATTTCGACAAGCAACACAACGGATATATAACAGAGCATCATGAATCAAAATACAGATTGATAAGCTCTCTATACAAGAATGCGCCTTACCCAACAGAAACACGTGATTATTTTGCAGCAAACTTTCCCATGTATTCTTTCGGCGGTTATCATAAATCGCTCGAAGATTTTTACATTACAATTAAAACAGATTTCTATGCCGAGAAAAGGAATGATTCTCTCAATCATAAAAAAGAAGGATTGGTAAATTTTATTTCTCTACACGGAAAGTTTTCTTTGAAACCCGGTGAAGAAGTAAACACAAGATATTTCCGCGGCTGGCATGATCAAAAAGAAGACCTTAAAAAGTTAGAAGAAGAAGTAGAAAAACTAAAAACCGAGCCGCTTCAAAAATATGTAAATGCAAATGTGAAACTGTTCTCTCAAATTCCGCGTATTAATTTTAAAACTCAGGATGAAAAACCTGTTTATCTCGGCGCTTTCAATCTTGCACGAGGATGTTTTTATCCGCCGGCAGAAAAAACAAATTATAATTTTTACGTTTTCTCGCGTCAGCCATTGTGGGGCTGGGGACACGGACATCAAGTGCTTCATGAATCATTAAGTATGCTTGCGTATGCATATCTCGATCCGAAGTCTGCAGAAAATTCTCAGCGTGTTTATATGGAACAACAACGAGAGGACGGGTTAATTGCATACCGTCATGGTCCACGCGGCCTGCAAGATTATCCACACTTCAGCAAAGAGTTGAATAAAGATATGTCAACAACATCGGCACCTTTTTTCAGCTGGATCAATTGGGAAATTTACAAAGTAAGTAAGGATAAAAGATTTCTTTCGGATGCATACACAAGCGGAGAAAAATATATTAAATGGCTGATCAACAACCGCGATCTTGATAAAGACGGATTGTATGAATGGGGACCTTACGGAATTATAGAAAACGTTCGTGATTGGTATAATGCGGTTTTTCAGGTGAGTGCGGAACGACATCTTGATGTTGACAAGGAAGATATTTCCGATGAGCTTGAGTGCCTTGATCTTACATTAATGGTGATAAAAGAAACCAGGACGCTTTCTCAAATGGCAAAAGAACTTGGGATGAAAGATGCTTCAAAAGCTTGGATAAAAATTGCCGATTTAACTTCAGATCTGGTAAATCAAAAAATGTGGGATGACAGCAGTAAGTTTTATTATTCGATTAATAGGAAAGATCATTCATTCAAATATTTAACTCGTGATTTAAGAAGAATGGAGATAATCGGGTTTCTTGCACTTTGGGCAGAAGCAGCACCAAGAGAACGGGCAGAACAGCTTGTTAAACATTTACTTGACCCGAAAAAATTTTGGCGTAAGTATGGTGTTCCAACTCTTTCCGCAGATGATCCTTGGTTTACTCCTTATGTTGATTACTGCTGTAAGTGGAATGGTCCGGTCTGGCTGTTGTGGGATTACATGGTGTTGGATGGTTTGAAAAAATACGGTTACAAAAAAATTGCAAATCAACTTGCAGACAAAATGTTGATTGCAGTTACAACGCAACTGAAAAAGAATCATAACTATTGGGAATCATACAGTCCCGATAACGAAGTTCTTAACTCTCCGCCAAATTATATTTGGGATTCAATTATGGCGAGAGTG
>VEPI01000150.1 GCA_012026935.1 Melioribacter sp.
CTTTCTGAGCTTCACTCTTTCCCAATTTTTCATAACATCGTCCAATATTCAAAAGCGCTTTAGCAGCCGTGGTTTTTTCTTTTGGATATTTATTGATTAGCTGATTGAATGAATCGATGGCTTTTGTGTAATCTCCTTTGCCTTCCATCTCGTACACAGCCTGCTGGTACAACTGTTCTGCTTTGTTTTGCTGAGCTGTGGCAATTGATGTGAGAGTACATAGTGCAACTGCAATCAAAAATATTCTTGTTATTTTCTTCATGGCGTAATTCCTAATAATTGTTTTTTGCAATGAATTAATCTCACTACAAAATACTCTACTGTTTATCGGCAGTTGTCAGATCGCTGCAAATATTTGTCAAACTTTTGTCAGAATATATCCGGAAGAATTTATTTAATTCTTGCTTCTCACTTCTTTATCATCCAACAAACTTATATCCCAACCCGTGGATTGTATGTATGAATTCCGGTTTCTGCGGATTGTCTTCCAGCTTCTGACGTAAGTTTAGAATATGGTTATCCACAGTACGGGAACTTGGGTAGGAATCATATCCCCATACTTCATTCAATATTTTCTCACGCGGTACAACTTCATTACGATGCTTGATTAGGACTTTAATTAAAGAATATTCTGTTGATGTTAAATCGATCTGTTTTTTATTTTTAAAAGTTTTGAAAGCTGCGAAATCCAATGTAACGTTTCCAAATTCATAACGATCGAGTGTTAATATTTTTTCTGATGTTCGCCTCAATTGTGCTTTTACCCGTGCCAGCAATTCACGCGTACTGAATGGCTTTGTAACATAATCATCAGCACCGATCTCGAGTCCGACCACTTTATCTATTTCTTCTGAGCGAGCAGTGAGCATGATAATGGGAATCGTGAACCCACGCTTTCGCAGTGTACGGCAAACATCAAATCCATCAATCCGCGGCAGCATAACATCAAGTATTATAATATCCGGCTCACCTGTTTCGGCAATCTGAATTCCGCTTTCACCATCCGTTGCGGATAAAATCTTAAAGCCATTATGTTCAAAAGCATCTCGTAATCCTTTGAGCATTGTTTCGTCGTCTTCAACAATCAGTATTGTAGACATATTTCTACTCCTGACAAATTATTGACACTTTATTCAACAGAATTTTGTGCATTCTCTCTTGATAAAGGGAAAGAAAGTTTAAATGTGCTTCCCTTTCCAATTTCACTTTCAACTTCTATTGTTCCACCATGTGCTTCTATAATTTCTTTCACCAATGTTAAACCTATCCCGCTCCCTGGAATTTTTCTCCCATCAGGCAAAGGACTTCGGAAAAATTTTTCAAAGATTTTTTCACTATCCTTCTTGCTTATTCCAATACCATGGTCTGATACTTCAACAATGATAGTATCAATTTGAAATTTTGCAGAGACCTCTATGATTTTATCTCCTATAGAATACTTCACTGCATTATCCAACAGATTTAGTAAAGCCTGCTCATATGCTTCAGTGTCCATCATGAACAATGGTAAATTGTTTTCGATGTTTTCCTTTATGCTCACTCCTTGCCCGTCAACAAAGGAATGGAAACGATTAATTGCTTTTTTAGTCGCTTCACCTAATGAAGCTGATTCCATTCGGTAATTTTTCTTTGCTCTTTCTATTCGTGAAAAGTCTAGAATGTTTTCAACCAGATGGGTGAGACGCTCAGCTTCACGTTCAATTAAATGAAAGTACTCACGCTGTTTTTCTTCGCCAGAAATCCATCCTTCATTCAGATTTTCAGAGAGAGTTCTGATTGTAGCGATAGGAGTTTTGATCTCATGGGAAACGTTGGCGATGAATTCAGACTTCATCACAGAAATCTGTTCTTCTCTTGAGATGTCCCGTAAAATAAAAACAATTCCAAGTGCAATGAGTACTATTACCGACCCTAGAAGAATAT
Organism: Melioribacter sp.; assembly: GCA_012026935.1. Classification (GTDB taxonomy): domain Bacteria; phylum Bacteroidota; class Ignavibacteria; order Ignavibacteriales; family Melioribacteraceae; genus Fen-1258. Next base: position 1,924 of record VEPI01000150.1, read on the forward strand.
AATAAATGATCAAGCTTTTCGAAGAGATTGCTTCAATAGGGTTTTCTCCTTCTGTTACCAAGGCTAATTTGGTTCCTCGGGCAAACTCTTGAAATCGCGAGAATGATTTAATTAGTACTATCGTTGCGGTAGTTAATTTTTCTGGAGCTATAATCCGCCCTTCGGCATCACCTAACGCAATGTGAATTTCTTCATTCGGTTGAGATTCTTTGAGTATTGCTAATGTCTTATCTATAAGTGCATTTATTTTAATTCTGATACCAATAAATCGTATTAGAGATTTCGAGTTATCGTTCGGTAGAATTGCAACTGCCCAATCCACACTATCAGATATTCCAGATTTATAAAGAATATCTTTTCTCCCATTGGAATTATTGAAAGAAAGATTGGCGTTCAACTTTGAATTGATTTCATGTTCGAGTTCCGGAAGAATATATTTTTGAAGAGAAGTACGAAAATCATTTTCAGCGTCAATCTCTTGCTTAAACTTTTCTAACGAATCGAGAATAGCACGTTGGGATTGGGACAACGGTTGCCGTTGATTCTGTATTCGCGAATAAATCTGATTAAGACAAAAACTGTATTGTGCGAGTTCAAGTTTATCAGAATGTTCAATGAGCATTCGATAGAATTCAAGAATCTGAGTATTTACGTTCAATGATTGATTTTTTGTTTCTGCAATCTCTATAAGTTGAAGATGTGCAATCAAAACGTATGGCATTTCTTCCCCATAGAAATGATTGTTATCCTCATTGATAATTTTTTGATAAGACTTTACAGCATTTGCATATTCCCCCTTATTGAATTGGCATCGTGCAATTCGGAAGAGTAATGCTGCATGAACAGATTGCGAAAGTTTTGCAGAAAAACCTTTTTGATATTGATTCAGAGCTTCATCAAGTTTACCCGCTACCTCAAGAAGTTCACCAGTACGAAGATGTTCGTTCTCGTGTAATCCCAGCTTACTTACAATACCTAATTCATTACGATCAACGTTTCGAAAAGTCTTTGGAAAAACAATCTCCATTTCTTTATTAAGCAAAAAGATATTTTGCACTAAAGAAGATTGTGTCTTCATTTTCTGGATAGAATTGATGTAGGTTTTTGTCAGTTGGAGTGGGGGAGATAGCTGATGAAGCGAAGCGAGAATTTGATCGTCAAACGCTGATTCAATTTTATCGATTGTCAACGAAAGAGATCTTTCAAGATTTTCGCGTACAAGTTGTTGCTGCCACTGCTTCTCTTGTTTTATGGATTTCAATCCAATGTAACCGAGAAATAGACAGGGAAACAGAACCGCAATTACGAATATTATCACGACCCGTTTCCGTAATCTTGGCTTCTTTATTCCACCAAACATGTACGGAATCTCAATTTAATCGTATATAAATAACAAATCCGAAGGATTTTAATGTCAGAAATTTATCCGAATTTGTCAGTAATTGTTGAGATTGTTCTGTTTCTGCGCTACACGTTATGCATTATCAAAGAAGTTATATTGGACTAACAATAACGTCTATTACTAAATACAAATTAAGAAGTAATTAATCATAATGCTTTACTTTTATTTCCATTTACAATTCCCCTGCTGAATCACAAAATGCAAATATTATATCTTCCTTATGCTTTGAATAGTACAGAAAGATTCAAGATTTGAAACGAGAAAATAATTACGACAAATGAGATGAATTATTTATATCGGACCTTCAGTGATAAATATTTATTTTTATTTTTTCACTGTTTAGAAGAAGTGGCTATGGGCTGTCCGCAAATAAATTAATTTAGATTTAAATTCGTAACTTTTTTATTTCATGTCCTAAAAGTATCCCAATAATTTTTCAGTATTCCTTAAAACAAAAAAGTCCCGAATTCTCAGGACTTTCAGCGGAGAGTCAGGGATTCGAACCCCGGATAGACTTGCATCTATAACGGTTTTCAAGACCGCCGCATTCAACCACTCTGCCAACTCTCCGTTTAAATACATTTTCTTAAAAAACGCCCACAACAATAAGAAAAAAATTTTTATTTCTCCATTTCTCCTACAAGTCAAGACAATTTTATTCATTCACTTATTCAATATATTTCATAACCAAATCATTTATTACTGAGGTTATAATGTCATCTCAAAGATTTATTACTTACCTATTTCTAATTATAATTTCCCTTAATACCATAGTTAGTTCACAACATATAATTAAAGTTCCGGCATGGACAAAGCAAGCTATTTGGTATCAAATTTTTCCGGAAAGATTTTCAAATGGTGATTCGTATAATGATCCAAAGCCTGAAGATATGAAAGGTGCTTGGCCATATTTTGTTCCGGATGGATGGCAGATTCATCCGTGGACAAGTGATTGGTATAAACTACAACTGTGGGAAGTTAAAACCGGAAAAGATTTTTATTGGAATTCCGGTGTTAGAAGATACGGCGGCGATCTTCAAGGAATAATTAATAAACTTGATTATCTGAAACAACTCGGTATTAATGCAATTTATCTTAACCCAATTTTTGAATCGCCATCTTCTCATAAATATGATGCAACCATGTTTCATCATATTGATAATAATTTTGGACCCGATCCGAAAAAAGATGAAGTGATTTGGTCTAAAGAAGATCCGGGTAATCCTCAAACATGGAAGTGGACAAGTGCCGATAAACTTTTCTTAAAACTTATCGGTGAGTGCCATAAGCGCGGAATGAAAATAATTATTGATGGAGTATTCAATCATACCGGAACAACTTTTTGGGCTTTTCAAGATATTGTAAAAAATCAGCAAACATCAAATTTCAAAAATTGGTTTACAATTAAAAAATGGGATGATCCAAATACAAAAGAAAATGAATTTGAATATGCAGGTTGGCTGGGAGTAAAAGATTTACCGGAAATCCGGGAAGATGAAAATGGATTAGTAACCGGTCCTCGGCAGCACATTCACGATGTGGTTAAAAGATGGATGGATCCAAACGGTGATGGTAAGGTTGATGATGGAATAGACGGGTGGCGTTTAGATGTTGCTGAAATGGTTAATCATAATTTCTGGAAAGAATTTAGAAATTGGGTGAAGGTGATTAATCCTGATGCATATATTGTTGGAGAAATATGGTGGGATGACTGGAAAAATTATAAAATGATGGATGCTTCACCATGGCTTCAAGGAGATGAATTTGATGCAGTTATGAATTACCGTTTTGCACGCGCAATTAAAAATTTTATTGTCAACAAAAAAGAACCGATCGGGCCCCAAGGATTTATAGATTCACTTCAAATTCTTTTCAAAGAATATAAATTTGAAAATTATTATTCGTTGATGGATTTATTAGATAGCCATGATGTAGAGCGCGTTTCTTCACAAATAGTAAATCCCGATATTCTTTATGATCACGGCGGAAATCCGGGACAAACAAAAACTTTTGATGTTAGAAAACCAAATCAACTAGAAAGGCAAATTCAAAAACTTATGGTTGGAGTTCAATTTACACTTCCGGGTGCGCCTCAAATTTATTATGGCGATGAAGCCGGTATGTGGGGAGGCGACGATCCGGATTGCCGTAAACCGATGGTCTGGAAAGAAATTAAGTATGATACAGAAACAACTCATCCATTTGGATTACAGCGGACAAAAGATGAAGTGAAATTTGACACCGGTCTTTTTAACTGGTACAAAAAAATGGCAACAATTAGGAATGAGAATAAAGCTCTGTCGCTTGGAG
>VEPI01000154.1 GCA_012026935.1 Melioribacter sp.
AATACTACCGTTTGATTTCTCTTCCACCAAGCTCGCTTATTATTGCATTTGCGATTGCATCGTCTTCGGTCAGTGTGGAGGAATTATTATTGGAATTTACAGTTGTAGATTTTTTTGTTGCGGAAGACTTTTTCCCTTTTGAGATTTTCATTTCAATTTTTTGGCCGAATACTTCCTTTGTCTTTTTATCAAGATATGCTTTGTTGTCATTTATTATGTCACCGTCTTCCGGGTGCTCAACTTCAAGGTGCAATTGATGGTTATTAAACTCTACCGGATTTGAATTTAATAGAACTGATGCAAAAAATAATTTTTCGGATCTTACCTGTTCGATAAAGTTATTCCACTTTGATATTATATCATTAAAATCCGTATTACTGTTTAAGGTTGGAACAACAAATTCCTTTATTTCTGGAACAATGACTTCCTCTTTAAGTACCGGTCGTACATTTGAAATAGGGGAATTAATTTGTTTTGGCGAAGAGCTATATTTTGCTGAAGAATCAAAAACTATTTTTGTCTTTGTATCAGGTTCGCTTTTATCAATATTAGAAATTAATTCTGTTATGGTGGAAGACTTTTCTAAACCAATTAGATGACTTAATGAAATTTCGATTTTTAATTTTTGATTCGAAGATGATTTGAGTTCCCACTGAACTTTATTGAGGAAAGCAAAAATTCTTAAAAGATCTCCTTCTGAAAACTTGCCGGTATATTCCAAATATTTATTTTTATATACCTCAGCTTCCTCTATCAAATCACAATTTTTACGGATAACCACGGTTATTATATTTCTAAAGTGCTCAATCAGGCCAGCCATAAAATCTACATAATTCCATCCGTTTTCATAAATTTTTTGGGAGACATCAAATGCGGCGGCAAAATTCTTATTTAGAATCGCATCAGAAATATTAAAATAAATCTCTTCATCAATTAGATTAAACATTCTTGAAAGATCTGTTGAATCTACATCCATCCCGCTGAAAGAAATTACTTGATCAAATAAACTCTGTGCATCACGAAGAGCACCGTCTGCTTTTTTTGCAATTAGAGTAAGAGCCATATCATCAATTTTAATTTTTTCAGCATCAGCTATTTCTTTCAAAAGTTTTTTAATAACGCTCATCTCAATACGGCGGAAATCGAAACGCTGGCAGCGGGAAATTATAGTTAACGGAACTTTATGAACATCTGTAGTAGCAAAAATAAATACGGTATGTTCCGGCGGTTCTTCCAAAGTTTTTAGAAGTGCATTGAATGATTCTGTTGTTAACATGTGTACTTCATCAATAATATAAACTTTATAGTTACCCTTCGTTGGAGCGTACTTAACGGATTCTCTAAGTGTTCTGATTTCTTCAATGCGTCTGTTGGATGCCCCGTCTATTTCAATAATGTCAAGCGATTGTGAATTGGCAAACGATTTACACATGTCGCATTCATTACATGGCTCACCATTTATTGGACTTACACAGTTTAGAACTTTTGCAAGAATTCGCGCTGTGGTTGTTTTACCAACGCCTCTCGGACCGGCAAATAAATATGCGTGAGCAATTCGATTGCTCAAGATTGCATTTTTAATCGTTGTTGTAATATGTTCTTGTCCTACAACATCTGCAAAAGTTTGCGGACGCCATTTGCGTGCAGTAACAATATATTTTATTTGCTCAGCCATTATGATTCCTATTTACAAAACTATTCTTTCAAAAGAAAGTTTTTGAATTAATGTTTTGCATAAAATTTCCAGATAGTATTTATCTGTTTCGTTGAAAGCAGAAAGTTGATAACTATCTAAATCCAAAACTCCCAAAATCCTTTTGTCTTTTATTAAAGGAATTACAATCTCGGATCGTGAACCGCTGTCACATGCAATATGTCCGGGAAATTGATCAACATCATTTACAATTATAGTTTCTTTTCGTGCTGCAGAATTACCGCATACACCCTGGCCTGTTTCAATAACTGTGCATGCAACTTTCCCTTGAAAGGGGCCTAAATAAAGTCTCTCGTTTTTTAAGAGATAGAATCCGACCCAACTAATTTTTTCAAAAGTATCTTTGAGTGCTGCAGTAATATTTGCAAGATTAGAAATTAACGGTTCATCCGGATTGATCAACGAATTTAACTGTCGAAGTAACGACTCATAAATTTCTTGCAATGAAAGATTTTTATTAATAACTAAAATCTCAGCCATTACTTTGGTCTTTTCTTTAATAATTTTTTGTTCTGATTTTTGCCATCTTCAAAAACAAATTTCAATGCTTCTTTTATTGTTTGAATCGGAATAATGTTCAATCCATCTTTAACTTCGGCTTTTATTTCACTCAGATCTTTTTCATTTTCTTTTGGTATTAAAACTATTTTTATCCCACTTCTCCTAGCTGCAAGTAGTTTTTCATTTAGTCCGCCAATTGGTAAAACTTTTCCGCGCAAAGTAATTTCTCCCGTCATTGCAACATCATTACGAGCGGCTTTACCGCTTAATGCAGAAAACATTGCCAACGCCAAGGTTATACCTGCACTTGGTCCGTCTTTCGGTATTGCTCCTTCAGGAAGATGTATATGAATCTCTTTGCCCTTTGCAAAATTAGTTTCCAATCCAAAATCTTTTGCATTTGAACGCAAATAACTTAGAGCAGCTTGGGCAGATTCTTTCATCACGTCCCCGATTTGTCCTGTGAGTGTAAGTTTTTCTGCACCTGTCATAACTGTTGCATCAACTTGAAGAATTTCACCACCTACGCTTGTCCATGCTAAACCGGTAACACTTCCTATTCGTAATTCTTTATCGGCTTTTTGACTTCTGAATCTCGGCACACCAAGAAACTTTTCTACAAGTGGTGGATCAATAGAAAATTTCTTTTTAGATTTTTTCTTTTTCCCGTTGTTGGAATGAGTAATAATTATTTCGCGTGCCGTTTTACGAAGTACAGATGAAATTTCGCGCTCAAGATTTCGAACACCCGCTTCACGCGTATAATCCATAGTTATTTTGGCAATCGCTTCATCTTTGAATTCAACGTTATATTTTTCAAGACCATGAGCTTGAATCTGTTTAGGAACAATATGCCGTTTAGCTATCTGAACTTTCTCATGTTCCAGGTAACCGGGCAACTCAATTATTTCCATTCTATCCTGTAAAGGAAGCGGAATATTATAACGAACGTTTGCAGTTGTAATAAACATAACCTGCGATAGATCATAATCTATATCCAGATAATGGTCGTTGAACGTATGGTTTTGTTCAGGATCGAGAACCTCAAGCATTGCCGATGACGGGTCGCCGCGGAAATCCATACTCATCTTATCTATTTCATCAAGAAGCATAACAGGATTAATTGTTTTAGCACGCTTCATTGATTGAATTATTTTTCCCGGCATAGAACCGATATAAGTTCTTCTGTGTCCGCGGATCTCAGCTTCATCACGAACACCGCCAAGAGAGATGCGAACAAAATTTCTACCAATCGCTCTTGCAATAGATTTTCCAAGCGAAGTTTTTCCAACTCCGGGAGGTCCGACAAAACATAAAATTTGTCCGCGCATATTTTTTACAAGATTTAGAACTGCGATGTGTTCAACAATTCTTTCCTTAGGTTTATCAAGACCGTAGTGGTCCTCGTCTAAAATTTTACGCACGTTTTTAATATCGAGATTATCTTTTGTTTTGATATGCCAAGGAACATCAAGCAGCCAATCAAGATAATTTCGAATGACAGTTGATTCGGGGGAACTCGGAGGAGTTTTTTTAAATTTATTAAATTCTTCAATAGCTTTTTCATAAACCGGTTTAGGCATCTTGGAATTTTTAATTCGCTCTTTAAGTTTTGTAAATTCCGGAGAAGCTTCATCTTCTTCGCCAAGTTCATCCTGTAAAATTCTAATCTGTTCTTGAATAATAAACTTGCGCTGAGTCTTCTGAATATTTTCTTGAACTTTCCCTTCTATTTCTTTCTCAATTTTCAAGATTTCGATTTCTGAATTAAGAATTCGGATAACTTCGTAAAGCTGATCTTTTAATGAAAACTTTTGAAGAATGATCTGCTTAACTTCAATTTGCTGATTGATGTTCGCTGCAACGTAAAATAATTTGCGGTCAGGTTCGTCAATATTATCGAAAGCATTCACAGCTTCGGGCGGAACAGCTTTATTTATTTTTACATACTCTTTGAAAAGATTTGCCATTTGTCTCATCAATGCATTCTTTTCGCGCGGGTCTTCATCTTTTGGAGTGATAACTTCTATTTCTGCTTCATAGAAATTTGTTCTATCGGTATATGAGATTATTCTTCCTTGAATTATTCCATCAACTAAAATTTTAAGTAAGCCATTCGGCAGTTTTAATATTTGAATGATTTTTGCAATTGTTCCTTCCGAATAAATATCTTCTTTTGTCGGTTCTTCTACATTAGATTTTTTTTGAGCTGCAAGAAAAATATACTTAGAGCTTTCAAGTGCAAAGTTTGCGGCTTTTATTGATTGTTCTCTTCCAACTAATACCGGAAATATCATGTACGGAAAAATTACGTTATCACGAAGCGGCAGAACAGGTAATATGCGAGGAATACTGTCTATTGTTGAGTAATCGTTGCTTGTCTTGCTAATAATTTCATCCATTAAAATTTATTTCTCCACTGTTTTAGTTAATCTTGAAGCAAATATACCAACAAATCTGTGGGCTATCAAGAAATCGAATAGCCATTAATCTTGCTCTTCATCTTGTTCATGCCGGGACGCATTTTCTAAAAAACAGATCAAGAGCATGAGCATGAGTAAGAGCAAGATTAACAGCAAGAAAAGTTTTATTAGACTATTTTTGTTAGAACAATTTATGGATGATCATGATCAACAAAGTAATTCAAATTTCAAAAGAGGCAGGAGAAATTATTAGAAAAGGATTTGGAAAAAATTTTTCTATTGAGTACAAAACAAATATGTCTAATCTTGTTACTGAAATAGATAAAAAATCCGAAGCTTTAATAATAGATTTTATAAAAAAAGAATTTCCCGTTCACTCGGTTCTTGCAGAAGAAAGCGGTGAACATGGAACAAGTTCAGAATATCTTTGGGTAATTGATCCGCTTGACGGTACAACAAATTTTGCACATGGTCTTCCAATTTTTGCTGTTTCAATTGGTGTTCAGAAAAATGGCGAGACAATTTGCGGGGTTGTTTATGATGTAACGCGCGATGAAATTTATTCTTCAGAAAAAGGAAGTGGTTCTTACTGTAATGGAATAAAATTAAAAGTGAGCTTAAATGATGATTTGAGAAAAAGTGTCCTTGTGACAGGATTTCCATACAACATTGCTGAAAATCCCGATCATGCAATTGAAAGATTTATTGCATCACTTAAAGCAGCAAGAGCTGTCCGCCGTCTTGGTTCAGCAGCAATTGATTTTTGTTATGTTGCCTCTGGTGTATTTGATGCGTTTTGGGAAGTTCATCTTCATCCTTGGGATATTTGTGCCGGTAAATTAATTGTTGAAGAAGCCGGCGGTGTAGTTACGAATTTTGCCGGGGAGAAGACTGATATTTATTCCAAACAAATTTTAGCAACGAATAATCTTGTTCA
>VEPI01000170.1 GCA_012026935.1 Melioribacter sp.
TGGCATAACTCTCCCTTGTACAATGGTGGTTATCAATTTCCTTGCTGCCCCGGTTCCTTTTTACCGTCAACCGATAGTCAAGTCAATGCTTTCATTGCTAAAGGCATTCCTGCAAACAAGCTTGGTATTGGTATTGATTTCTACGGCTATGTTTGGAACGGTGGAAATGGAACAGCAACCGGAGGTGTTACAAAACCGCGACAGGAATGGATAACAGATCCGTGGGTGCAAAGCAATGTACCATATTATTCGATAATGGAAAAATATTATCATTCACAATACTACGGTTGGGATGATGATGCTAAAGCTTCTTATCTAAGTATTGATAACTCAGGCTCCGTTAACGATAAATTTATTTCTTATGATGATGAAAAAAGTGTACAGGCAAAATTTGATTATGCCCGTACAAAAGGAATTGGAGGATTAATAATTTGGGAACTTGGCGGCGGTTATCGTGCCAATCAAGTTGCAGGTCAACAAGATGTTCTTCTTCAAGCTGTTAAAAACGCACGCGTAAGAGTTGCCGATGTAAGTGATACAACCACTATAATACCAGTTCAGTTTACACTGAAACAAAATTATCCGAATCCTTTTAATCCGGAAACAGTTATCAGTTATCGGTTGGCGGTTAGCTGTTTTGTATCCCTAAAAATTTATGATATTCTCGGCAATGAAGTGGCCACACTTGTAAATGAATTTCAGCAAGCCGGAATTCACAATTCAACTTTCATAATTCATAATTCAACATTACCAAGCGGAGTTTATTTTTACCGTCTACAAGCCGGAGAATTTATTCAAACAAAAAAAATGTTACTAATTAAATAAATAATCATTGCAGAGGTTGGAAGCATTCCATCATAATGATATCCGGCCAAACAGTCCGAAAGCATCTCCACAATACCATCTGATCATACTTCTGTTCAAAGGTGGTTTCCAATTTTAAGTTTATTCTTAAGAAAATATTGTGGCGATAATCTGCACACTTCTATAAAGGTTTGGGAATTTTTTACACACTCATATAAAAATAAATAAGAACCTAAAAACCGCATCCATAATTTTACAAAATACGTACTTTTTTACCGACAACAGTGGCACAACGATTGTATTAACAATGAATCGTAGAATAATCAAGACTTTATTCAAACAAAAACAAGTCGTGAATAGAAAAATTGAACAACTTACACGTTCAAATAATTATATGGGGATAGTCCAGTGACCAACAGCCGCGCTATAATACCAGATCAGCATACAGAAAAATCCTTTCCGAAAGAAATGCATGTCGGGCAAATAACTATGGATTCCTACGCATCAACGCAAAAGAGAGAACAGCTTCTTCTTGTACTGCCAGCACCGCCCCTTCCTCTTAATCAGGGTTACCGGCATGCTGCATACAATGATATTATTCAGCTTTCACGACTTAGGGATTTGCACATTTTGATTTGTAATGGAAAAATGGTGTACGATTTTCATCGCGACTCATATGAATTAAATTACAAAGAACTGAATTCACTGCCAGGAGTGAAGAGTGTATCTTTTTTTGAACTTAAAGTTGATTGGGAAAAACCTCTTTGGAAAAGAATCTTTCATCAAGTTTTGGTATTAATGAAACATCGGCGTTTGATCGAAGACACTGCGGCTCTTGAATTATCACAAAAAATAATCAAGTTATGCAGTACATATAATATAAAGGATATTCATTTAGGGATTACTATCAATTTATTTATTGATGCATTTTTAAATCTTAGGAAAGCCGGCAGCTACAAGATATCGTTTACCGCTCACGATATTGATGCCGATAAGATTTTAATCCGTATGAAAGAAAACCTTGTAGACAAACAATTTGGTAAAGTGATTACCAACTTACTCACCTATTGGATATTCCTTCTGAAAGAAATTCATGCATGTAGGAAGAGCCGCTTTGTAATTTCTATGGCATACCGTGACTTTAAAAGATTAACACGTAAAAATGTTAATGCTTTTTTCATCCCTCCATATTTACACACTCTTCCAACAAACCGTATTTCAAAAACACTTCCCGAAAAACCTACCCTGGTGATTTTTGGACATATTGCTTTTTCTGCTGCAGGCAACGGTATAGAACTATTTATGGAAAAGGTCGTTACCGCTGTAAAAGAAAAAGTATCAGGTGTAATTATCAAAATAGTTGGCAAGGATGCAAGTCCGTCAGTAATCTCAAAATGTAAGCAACTCGGTGTCTTTTATCAGGAATATGTAGAAGACCCTGAAGAGTTGTGGAATGAAACTACCGTGCTGGCGAGTCCGCTTCTGGTTAGCAAAGGCATCCGAATTAGAATTCTTGAGGCGGTTTACCGTGGAATCCCTGTAGTTTGCACGGAACAGTCGGCAACAGGTTTTTTTCGTCCTGAAGAATTTTTAAGAATTACTAATGACTTCGACTCATTTGCTAATCACTGTATTGAGTTGATGACAGATACAAAAAAATACCGGTTGGAACAACATCGGATTAATGAATATCTCGGGCAAAATCTTTCCGAAGATATTATAAAACTAAAATGGAAAAATGTATGGTCTGAAGAATGCCATGATTTCTCTTCTTCAAAAAATTTTAAGAAAATTATTACTGAAACAGTTTGATGCTTATAAGACAATTCTTTTATCAGAAAAAGAAGACAAATTTTATTTATGACTGAAACAAGTGCTTCGATATTAAGTAATGCAAAGACTATGTTTGTTACCCAAATCATAACATGGACTTCCTCTTTTTTCTTAATGATGTTCCTGCCGCGTTATCTTGGCGCCGATGCTTACGGCCGTCTATACTTTGCAATTTCTCTAACAATGCTTGGCGGCCTTATTATTGATCTCGGGTTTAGTAATTATTTTGTTAAGGAAGTTGCGCGCGACCGTACGAAAGTAAATTTATTTTTCATGAATGGCGTTGGATTGAGGATCATTGCATGGTTGATAGCTATGATAATAATGTTTTTATACGTTTATTCTACCGGTTATACTTCAGAGATGCTCACACTTCTTCTCATTCTCGGTTTCCAAAAATTACTGGAAACAATTTCCGACCTTGCGCATAGAATTTTTCAAAGCTTCGAACGGCTAAGCTTCCGCTCAATTGCGGTTATCATTGAAAGAGTTTCTCTTTCTGCGATATCCGTAACGATGTTATTATTGGGATACGGAGTAATTACAATTGCCTGGGTGATGACATTCAGCACGCTCTTGAATTTTTTAACTTGTTTATTTCTCCTTCCACGACTAGTGACAATGAAAATGCGGATTACTGTTTCATCTTGGATGGAATTAATCCGCGGTAGTTTGCCGTTTTTAATCTCAACATTCTTTTCGTTCGTCTATTATCGAATTGATGTGATAATGTTATCGGCAATGACGAACGACAGCGTAGTCGGATGGTACGGAGCCCCTTACAGATTATTCGATACAATGATGTTCTTCCCTTCGATTCTTCAGATGGCAGTGTTTCCTGTATTTTCACGGCTTTGGAAACAGTCGCGCGATGATTTTTTTATAAACGCAAGACGTTCGCTTGATGCAACAATAATTATTGGTTTCTTAATTGCTTTCTGTTTGATCGCTCTATCTCGTCCAATAGTTGATTTGCTTTTTGGTCTCGAGCACTATTCAAATTCTGTAATTCTTTTGCAAGTGCTCGCTTTAACACTTCCGCTTGTTTATGCCAACTTTATACTTGGTACAGTTGATACTTCTTCGGATAAACAAAAAGAACTTTCAATAGTATCAATCATTGCTACATTTATTAACATCGGCTTAAATTTTTGGTTAATTCCTTTATTCCAGAAATTCAGCGGTAACGGCGCTATTGGTGCGGGGATAGCAACATTAATCACCGAAATATGTGTTTTGGTAATGTTTGGTTATTTATTACCGCGCGGGTGCTTCGGAAAAGAAAATTTATTGGTTGTGTGGAAATCATTCATCGCCGCAACAATTTCAGGAATACTTCTCTGGTACATCGAAAGCAAATTGAAAGTTTGGCTTGTGAGCGGAATTATTTGTGCGGCTGTTTACACTGTTCTTCTTATCGCTACTAATGTGCTGACTAAAAGAGAACTTAATATTGCACTTAGTCTTTTTCCGAAACGATGGAAAGATACTGCCTCGCGTTTTTCCGGATTATAACTCTCCAAATTTATCCTCTAATACATTTTCCAAATTAAAGTTTTCTGCCTTCAGAATTCTTTTCAAATAAATTCCAAATAACAGCCCGGTTTAGAATAAATTATTTTGTAGTACAAATTACTACAATGAATTCTCCGCTTGTATTACATCTTCACTATCAAACTTGATACAATTAATACAGTTTAATTACCTGCCTAACAAACTGCCGTTTTTCATACACGATAAAGATCATTTGTACTATACCGCGCCATATTAAGTCATCCTTATTTTCGCACCATTAAAATAAACTAAGGTTCACTTGGGAATATTAATGAACGTGATAATATGTACTGATTCACAAATTATGCGCAGCCGTTTAATAACCATCCTTTCGGAGTTGTCGCACATACACGTTGTGGCTGTTACAAAGACCTTGGAGGAAGCTGAGATGGAAATCAGAAAGACCAATACACAGGTTGTAATTACTGCTTTTCACAACATACAAAAAACAGTTTTCAAAAAACTTGATGATATCAAAAAAAATAATAGCGGTTTAGTTGTTATTGTATTAACCAATAACACAACAGATCAATATTTATTAAAATGGAAAAAAGCCGGAGCCGATTATGTTTTTGATCAGGCTATGCATTTTACAAAATTGATAGACTTTCTCGCCGGTTTTGTATATAAAAATTTTTTGGAATTTCTCAGGTCAAATTACCCCAACGAAAAAAAACTCGGTTAAAATTATGAACACAAATTATTTCACAAAAAAGAAGGAAACACAAATGCAAAAAATCATTTTGGGGATAACATTATTTATTCTTTTAATCTTTTCTGGCGGATCTGCATCAGCACAGTCCAACTTATGGGCTACAGCTTATTATGCCGGATGGATGCAAGGACAAAATAACGACGGGTATTTACCAGCGCAGAATATAGATTTTTCTGCCGTTACACATATTGTACATTTTGCATTGGTTCCGAATGCCGATGGAACACTGGACGCTTCAGCTAATAGTATCACGGCAACTAACTCATCCGAACTGATATCCCGCGCCCATGCTAAAGGTGTAAAGGTACTCATATCAATCGGCGGATGGAACAGCGGGGATGGATATCGCGGTGCTATTAATTCGGCCAATCTTTCCAAATTTGTTTCTAACATTGTTTCATTCGTAACCACGCGCGGATATGACGGTGTTGATATTGATTGGGAACCACTATATTCAACCGATGCATCACTTTATATCTCGTTAATTAATGCACTCCGTCCTGCACTTAATGCTGCTCTTCCAAATGCATTGCTTACAGCAGCTAACGGTTCGGAAGCAGGCATATACGCACAAATTTACCCGCTCTTCGATCAAATCAATCTAATGACTTATGATATGTCCGGTGCCTGGCC
>VEPI01000127.1:0-18683 GCA_012026935.1 Melioribacter sp.
GGTAAATATAAATTTGCTGCCTATATTTTCTTCACTTTCTACGCGGATAGTACCGCCATTTTTTTCGATAAATTCTTTGCAGAGCATTAATCCTAATCCGGTACCGGTTTCATTTCCTGTTCCCGACGTAGAGTGAGTGGCGTCCAGCTTAAATAAATTATTTCTTACCGCTTCATTCATGCCAACACCGTTATCGGAAATTGTTATTTCTACAAGATCGTATGTATGAACGGCATTAACAGTAATCAATCCGCCTTTGTTCGTAAATTTGACAGCATTAGTTATGAGGTTTCTTATTATTGTATTAAGCATATCTTCGTCTGCCAGCACATTAATATCTTCATGAATATTATGTTCTATACTAATCTGTTTTTTTTCTGCTGATGTTTTTAAAAGTTCAATATTATCATTTACAATATTGAAAAGATTGAGTTTGAGCGGATTGAATTCAATTCGTCCGGTTTGAGAACGGGACCATTGCAGTAAATTTTGTAGAAGGCTGTGGGAAATATCAGCGGATTTTTTCATCTCATCAATATAGAATAACCGTTCTTCATCAGTGAGTTCGGCATAATCTGTGTGAAGTAAATCTGAGAACCCGAGAATTGTGATGAACGGGTTCTTAAGATCGTGTGCAATAATTGAGAAAAATTTATCTTTGGTAGAATTTAATTGTTTTAACTCCTCGGCATATTTCTTAATTGAATCAGAATTTCTTTTTCTCTCAATTACTTGGGCAATCTGTTCTGCAACGAATATTAACAATTGCATTTCGTCTTCACCATATACTTTTTCATTTTCGTAATCTTGAACTACCAACACGCCTATGGTTTTACCGCTAAGTTTGAGCGGTACGCCTAACCATATAGCAGAAGGTGCACCGATCAATTCCGTTTCTCCTAATTTTCTTAATTCTAAGTCCCTTTGAGAAGTAATAAGGCTTGCTTCGCCTCTCCTTAGAATGTATTCGGTTAATCCTTTACCCGGTTTTTTCGGCGGCTGCTGCGGATCAAATTCATCAACAAAATATGGAAATGAAATCATATCGGATTTATCATCGTAAAGAGCTATATAAATATTTTTCACAGACATCAATTTGCCAATTTCTTCGTGAATTCTTTTATAAAGGGTAAACATATCGGAGGCAGTGTAAGCAGCTTCGGAGATTTCGAAAAGAGCATCTCTAATTTTATCTGCGCGCATTTTATCTGTAAGATCACGCATCGTTGCTTGAATAATTTCTTTTCCACCTATAATAATTGCCTTTAATGAAATCTCACAATCAATTAGAGAGCCGTCCGGTCTTTTATGCTGCCAATAGAAACGCTGTGGTTCACCTTTGAACGCTTTCATTATTTTGTCGCTAGCTGACTCATAAGAATTTCTGCCGTCGGGTTGAACTTCCGGGGAAAAATCGGATGGCGGGCGGCCAACAATAAAACTTCGATCACATTTAAAGATATCTAAGACAGCTTGATTACAATCAAGTATAATATTTTCCGAAGTGAAAAACATTCCGTCGTCTGAACTTTCAAAAAGCGCGCGATATAACTGTTCACTTTCCTTAACTAAATCCTGACTCATTTTTAATTGTGTAATATCCCGCGAGATTCCAAATGTACCGATTATTTTTCCTCTAGAATCATAAAGAGGCATTTTAGTTGCGGAAATCCATAGAGTTCTTCCATCCGGCCAATCTTCTCTTTCTTCTTTGCCGATAATAGGTTTGCCGGTTTTAATAATTAATTGTTCATCATTGAATGATCTTGAGGCATGCGCATGGTCGAAGATGTCAAAGTCAGTTTTACCGATAAACTGTTCGGGTTTTAAATTATGTTTTTTTGCTTTAGCCTCATTCACTTTTATAAAACGGCTTTCGATATCTTTGAAATAAATACTGTCGGGAATGTTTTCGAGTAATGCTAAAAGTAGAGTTTGTTCAGATGTTAACTTACTGGTGATTTTTTTCTGCTCGGTTAAGTTTTCAATCAGCACAATAATATTTTTTGATTTATTATTATTAACACGTGTTGCAGTACAATGGGCATGAATAATTTTTCCGTCTTTAGCAAGGTACCGTTTATCTATTTGATAATAATTTCGTTTCCCTGCAATAAGCTCATTAAGTAATTTATTGCTTTCTTCTATGTCATGCGGATGAGAAAAATCCATTATTTCCATTTTTAGGATTTCCTCATTTTTATAGCCAAGCATTTTAATTATTTGCGGATTAACCTTTATGAGCTTACCAATAGGATCTAATACTGCAATCCCGATAGCAGCATTTTCAAAAATCGTATCGAAATATTCTGAGTTGTAATCAAATAATTCTTTTAAGGAAGGAGGTTTAATTGTTCTTTTTACCGACTTCTTTTCTTTTTTATTCTTATTTCCTGCTTTCTTTAATACACTTATCTTTTTATTTACCATTTCAATCCTTAATAAAATCGGCTTCAGGATTCACACTTCAATATAAAAAATTCCTACCTTATTTTAACGAAACTTTTCCTTAAAAAAAGAGATATTTTATTTGGATAAGTCTAAATATGGATTATTCCAGCTGCATCTGATTTTTTAGTTTCAGAATTCAATTCATTTTTTGGTTGTAAAGAATTTCTTTTGTAACATCGCGCTGTAATAATTAAGTCCAAAAGAAGAAGGTATCTAATGGCAAAGATCTTAAAAATTTTATTATCACTAATTTTCATTTCGTTATTTGCATCATGTCAAAAATCATTAGAAGAAAAAGGAGACGCAAAGTATGTTCAGGAAATTAAAAACTGGCACAATAAGCGAATTAATAACCTGAAAAAGGAAAACGGATGGTTAAATCTTGCCGGTCTATTCTGGCTTAATGAAGGTGTAAATAAATTCGGCAGTGATAAAACCAATGATATTATTTTCCCGGAAGGTAAAGCACCTGCTTTTATTGGAACGCTTACTCTGAAAGATTCCGTTGTAACACTAAGAGTTAATAAAGGAATTGAAGTTAAGAGTGATGGAAAATTTGTTACAACCACCGATCTTAAAAATGATCTTCAAGGCGCAACTGTTTTAGAATACAATTCATTGAGGTGGTTTGTAATAAAGCGCGGTGATAAATATGGAATTAGATTACGCGACCTGGAAAGTTCACTTGTAAAATCTTTTAAAGGAATTGATGCTTATCCGGTTAATTCAGATTGGAGATTTGCAGCAGAATTAGAAAAATATGACCCGCCTAAAAAATTAGAAATAACCAATATTCTTGGAATGACTGAAGAGAATATTTCTCCCGGCGCATTGGTCTTTACAAAAGACGGAAGACAATTTAAGCTTGATGCCCTCGAAGAAGGTGATCAGTACTTTATTATTTTCGCCGATGAAACTAGCGGAGAAGAAACTTACGGGGCGGGAAGATTTATTTATGTTAATAAAAATGATTCTACAGGAAAAATTATTTTGGATTTCAATAAAGCATTTAATCCGCCATGTGTGTTTACTAAATATGCTACTTGCCCGCTTCCGCCTAAACAGAATCATTTAAAAATGAAAGTCACAGCCGGAGAATTAATGTTTAAGGGAGGCACGCATTAAATTAACAATCGAAATGTAAAAAACATTTAATCGGTTACTTCAAAAATCTCTGCGCATAGCGGATTTATTCTCAAAGACAGATTAGAATCAAGATTAATTTTCTCTCCGTTTCTTACATTAGAAACATTTGATTTTTCAGTGATGAAATGTTTCATCATCTTCAAATCAACATTAATTGACGAATTATTATTATTTACAATTACCATAATTTTTTCAGTACCAAGCGTTCTAAAATATACATATACATCATTCACAGGAGGAAAGTGCGTAAGTTTTCCTTCAGAAAGAGCATGATATTTTTTACGAAGCCGAATTAAGTCCTGCAAGAAATTAAAGAAATTATTTTCCTCCGTTGTCCTGCCGGTTAAAGTAAACGCATTGCGCTTGTCGTTCGGAAATCCGCCCGGGAAAGGAACACGTAATTTTCCGTCACCTTCTGCGCCTTCAAGACCAATCTCTGACCCGTAAAATATTTGCGGAATCCCTCTTGTAGTAAAAAGAATAGTATAAACAATTTTTGCTTTGGCAATATTTCCTTTTGCTAAAAACATTATACGTGTAAGATCGTGGTTATCGGCAAATGTAACCAAGTTGCCCGGATCTTTATATAAAAAATCTTTTGCTATAATGCTGAAAATATTATAAAGGCTGTTCCTATTCTGTAAGTAACCGATCAATACATCACGCAAGGCAAAATCCGTTAATGCAGGTAAATATGTATTTAATCCTCTCGGCAGAAAAGTATCTTTTTGATAACCCGCAAGAAAATCCGTTTCACCTGTCATAACTTCACCAACTATATTAATGGCCGGATATTCGTTAAGTAATACTTTACCCCAGCGTGCCATAAATTTTTGATTGTTATAGGGATAAGTATCTTCGCGAATACCATCAAGGCCGGTATATTCTATCCACCAAATTGTATTTTGAATTATATAATTAGCAACAAACGGATTTTCCTGATTCAAATCCGGCATTGAGTCTACAAACCAGCCGCGCTCTACTTGTTTTATTATTGTACTATCTGCATGAATATCCGTAAATATCATTTTATTATGATTTGCGCTGAGATGATTTTCTTTTGTTCCATTTGTCCAATCGGGTGTTGGCGGGTTTTTCATCCATACATGATCATCGCTAAAATGATTTGAGACATGATCAAGAATTATTTTTATGTTGCGCTTATGAGCTTCGCTGACAAATGTTTTGTAAAGTTCGTTTGTCCCGAGACGCGGATCAATTTTGTAAAAATCTGTTGCAGCATAACCGTGATAAGAACGAAAGGTGTTGTTTTCAACAAGCGGAGTAGGCCAGATTGTTGTTATACCAAGATCTTTTAGATAGTCAAGTTTATCAATCATTCCTTGAATATCTCCTCCGGCGCGTTTCTGATCCGGAATTCTATTCATATAATCGGAATAACCCGGGATGGAATCATTTGAAGGATCTCCATTCACAAATCGGTCCGGCATTATCAAATAAATTATATCCTTGCTCGAAAACCCCTGAAAACGTTTTTTATCGCTTTCTCTTTTAAGAATTGGAAATTTAACGGAAGCTTTTTCTTTTCCGTGAGAAAGGATTAGTTCATAATCTTTTGGCTTGATATTACCGGTAATTTCGATATCTATGAAAGCATAATCGGGATTTGCGATTTTTTTAACACTAAGAACTTTAATGTTTTTGTCTCTAAACTCAGCCGAAATATTATTTAAGTTTTTCCCATAAATCATTAATTGGATCTTATTAGTTTTCATGCCTCCCCACCAGTTCGGCGGTTCAATTTTACTGACAGTAATTTCTTGAGCGGAAATTCTTGTTGAAAGTATTAATACGACAATAACTGAAAATATTTTTTTCATTTTAATCCTTACTTTTAAAGCATTGGTGTGTTAATTCCAAAGACAAAATTATTTGTCCCAAGATAATTCAGTTTCCAGGTAAATTCTAATCGGAAAGGAAAAAGAGCCTGCCCAAGGCCAAAACCGATTTCATAAAAAGGAGATTTAAATTCGTTAAAAAGGAAACCGTTACCGTTTGGAAATATTGATTTACTTTTTGGAGAAACTTCAAGCAACACAGCATTGAAATGCATACTAAGATTGATCTGTAAGTCTATCATAAA
This sequence comes from Melioribacter sp., assembly GCA_012026935.1. Classification (GTDB taxonomy): domain Bacteria; phylum Bacteroidota; class Ignavibacteria; order Ignavibacteriales; family Melioribacteraceae; genus Fen-1258. Next base: position 5,702 of record VEPI01000127.1, read on the forward strand.
TGAAAGATTAAACAATCTAAAAATCTCGTCATTAAAATTTTGTTCAATCGAAAGAGCCAAAACACGATCGCCGAATACTTCTCCCACTTTTAATGTTCGCATCGTGTACGATTGACTTGCGCTTTCGATATTTCCCGGTAATGAGTACATCATTTGAAAGGGAACCGGACCATCGGAGTAAATTCCACTAAGAACAAAATTCATATTTGCTGATTTGAATGTTGGTATGAAACTGCTGAGCGTTAGTTTGTATGATTGGAAATCGAGACTGCTATTAAGTGTGCCGGTATTACTTAAAAGCATTTCCCCGTAAAGAACAGCTGCAAAATTTCCTTGTGATGTTCTTCTTCTAAAATATCCGTCTTCAATGTATTTTCGGAAATCAAATTGAAATCCGGCTGTAAAAGCGTTTATTCTTGTTTCATAAATTGTTTTATTGATATTGTATTTTTTACCTTGATTGAAAATAGAGAAATCGGAGTTGTTAACAGCGTTGTTATCAGTCCGGTTTAGTATTCCTAAAGACAATCTTAATATTGGGAAAACCTCACTCCAAAGTTTTACAGAACCCCCTTTTGTATAGTAATAATCTTTGAAATCATATTTACCTAATAGATTAGAAAGAGTAGAGGTGAGTTTATTATAACGGATTGATTCGCCAAAAAGCTCGGTTAATCTTGTAAATGCATTTACGGTAATAGAGTGAGTTCTGTATTCGCCCATAAAATAAGTTGAGGAAAAATCAGTTTTGAATCTTTGATCGTTGAACCCGTATGAAAAATCAATTCGGGAATTAAGTCTCTTATCTGCTTCTTGGGAAATATTAGCGCCAAAGTTTAAAGTATGTCCTTCAATCGGATTGAAAGAATAAAGTCCAAGCGGTCCGGTAATGGAAAAATTGTCGCTCACGTTTATGCTGGAGGATAACAATGAAAAATTATCCCAAAATGTTTTAGGTATAGATTCAAGACTATCTATTCTTTTGTAAGCGTCAAGTTCTTCGTTCGTGTTTGAAATTGTTTGTGTGGATTTCCAGTAAGCAGAGTCTTTCTTGTCAGCATCGGATAAAACTTTTATGATTGCCATTCCAAAATAGTCATCGTCAATTTGCGGATTGATTTTATAATCATAAAAGATTGTGTTTAACTCAAAGCCGAATTTAAATACGCCGATAAAATTTCCGTCGGCAAAAATTCTGTAATCAACAGGCATATAAATATTATTTTCATATGGTGTGTATTGCTGAAAGATATTTACTCTGTCAAAGATTCTGCCGGGATTAGCGGCGTCATTTAAGTTCACATCTATTTTAACCAAAGAAAATTGATCATCCGAAATAAATATTTTTCCCACAAAACCGGGATCTGTTTTTTTTATCGGTTCAACATGAATTTGGAAAACATTTTTGTTATCCATAGCAAGAGTATCTTCGATTAAATAATCATAGTAGTCAATTGCATCATCGGAGATTGGACTTGGCAATGGACGATTGAAAAATTGTATATCATCAGTATAAAAATTTTGAATAATCCTGCCGCCGGTAAGAATATTAACCGACGATGGTGTATTTGCACTTTGCTTTCTTGCAATAATTTCATCTTTGTAATTATTCGGCTTTTTAAAGTAACCCTTGCTTTCGTTTTCTATTATACCGCTGATCTTAAGTTTACCGGTATCTTGTGTACCTATAGACAAACTTGCGCTATTGTTTCTTGTTGAAAAGTCCTTGGTTGTTTTAACAAGCCCCTTTGTATAAGCGTGGAATTCGTAAGTGTTAAGTTTATTATTGCGTTCATGTTTGGAATTAATAGCTCTGCGAATTATCTCTAATGCCGGATTTTCTCCCGGAAAGACAGTTATCTCCTGTAAATTAACTTGAACCGGTTCGAGCAAAAAATTTATGGATTTATTTGATTCAAGTGTTACAGAAATTGTATCTGATTTATAACCTATGAAAGAAGCAATTAATTTATAATTACCTCTGTTTAATTTAAGCTCGAAATTACCTTCAAAATTTGTTGCTGTACCTAATGTTGTTCCGGCGATACGAATGTTCGAATAACTTAACGGCGAGGATGTGGGTCTATCAGTAACTTTTCCTTTGAGAATGAACTGCTGTGAAAAAGTAACAGATGTTAAAAATGTTAGTAAAATTAAGGTTTGCTTCATGATTGAAAATCCAAATTATATGATAAATATTAGACGAATCTTCTTGTTGTGAGTTTTTATGCTTCTTATAAAATAAAACAAAGATATAATATATACCGTACCAAATAAAGGTTGAAATAAATATTGTTGTATGAAAAAGTAAGACTTAATTTAATGGTATGTAGTTCCATCGGAAGGAAAATTAATAATGAAAAAAGTGATTATAACAGGTGCAACCGGATTTATAGGAAAAAGAATTACAGAAGAATTAATAACGCGCGGAGATGAAGTAACAATATTTACCCGTTCGGTTGAAAATGCAAAACAAAAAATTCCCAACGCTTATGATTATGTAGAATGGAATCCCGAGCTAAATGATTGGTCTCATAAACTGGAAGATAAAGATGCCGTAGTCCATCTTGCAGGGGAGAACGTAATGGCAAAACGGTGGAACCTAAAACATAAAAAAAATATTCTATCAAGCCGTGTTGAAGGAACGAGATCATTAGTAAATGCAATTGGCCGATTAAAAAATAAACCGGAGGTTTTTATTACAGCCTCAGCAGTCGGTTATTATGGAAATTCTGAAAAACCGGTAAATGAAAATTCGGAACCGGGGGAGGATTTTCTTGCGGAAGTTGTTAATGCATGGGAAAAAGAAGCCGGCAATGTTGAATCATATGGAGTGCGTAGAGTTAGTATAAGAACAGGAATAGTTTTGGATGCCAATGAAGGCGCCTTAGTCCCAATGATAAATCAATTTAAATTTTTTGTCGGTGGCCCAATTGGTAAAGGGAAACAATGGTTTCCATGGGTTCATATTGATGATGTTGTTGGAATATTTTTGTTTGCGCTTAATAATCAAAATGTTAGGGGAGCGTTAAATGCTTCGTCGCCAAATCCATTGCGTATGAAAGAGTTTTGTAAAACTTTAGGAAATATTATGCATAGACCGTCGCTCTTCAAAGTCCCGGCATTTACAATAAAAATTTTATTTGGTGAAGCAGCCGATGTTTTATTGAATGGGGCACAAGTAATTCCGGATAGAACTATTAAAGCCGGGTATAAATTTAAATTTGAATCCGCTGAAGAATCATTAAGAAATTTACTTCACAAATAAATTATTCGAACCAGGAAACAATTTCAAAAGAACCTGTTCCCGGAAAGAAAGGAGGATTTGCGATCATGAATCTATCATCGTAACGATACCTTTTTGAAAATCCGGACACAATAGTTGTTACCCCATGATTTGTAGTGAAAGTACCAACCGGACCTCTTGCATTTTGTATCACTCCGCCATATAAATATATAGCACCGCTTGGCGGACGACCTTGGTAATCTTCTGCTTGGAATGAACCGCTTTCAGAGTATATGGAGGCTTGGATTGTAATGTTATTATTATTAGCGGAATTTTCTGTTATTATTACATCTCTTTGTGCAACAATACCTAACATATCCTGTGAGTTAGGATTAACTCTTGGATCGGTATTGTAATAAACATCATCATCTAAAAATATTTTGCCTCTATCACCACCTGTTCCGGAAGCTGCTATTGTATATTGACCTGTTACTCTACCCTTTATCCTTAACTGCGCGTCATTTGCATATATTGCACCGTTAGGTGCAAAGGTTGAACCTAAAACATATGTCCAGCTTCCGCCGCTGCTATATTTGTATCTAATGCTATCGCCGCGAAATTCCAGATAAACAAGTGAATGCCCTGTAATATTAGCACCCCCAGCAGCAGCAGCAAGGCCAACATTTGAAACACCGTTACTTGGTATAGTAACATGAACCCCCGTTTGAACGCCGCCTAAGAATTGAGGTTGTGCGCTATTACTATATTTTACAATACTTCCGTCTAAAGTGACTTTACCCATGAACACCGGTCTATCTGCAACGCGTAACTGACCGTTTGTGTGTAATGGTCCCCAAACAGTATCAGTAGTTGTCCACCATATATTTGCACCTTCTGTATTTGAAAAATAAGCATATTTTGAAAACACACTGGGTTTTAAAATAATTCTAATTGTAGATGTAACGTTACTGTAAGTTCCGACTGATAACAATTGTTTAATATTTTGGAAAGCATCTATCGTGCTTAGTGTAACGGAAACTGTTCCTTGATCGAAAGAATAATTAAAAGTTTGATCTGCCATAGCACCGTTAAGAAATATTTGATTTGTTACCAGATTTACACCGCTGGCTGCAAGATGGTGAGCTTTGGTATCGAAATAATAATTTGCAAAATTATCCACAGTAGAGGTAGCTAAACTGTTAAAGTTTCTTCCTGCTACCATAAAAATTAAGCTAAAGCCAAGTACTAAAAATAATGCAGCTTTTCCGCCCATAGATACTCCTTATCTTAAGGTAAAATTTCTTGCAGGTAATCTTACCTGTCGCCAAATAATTCTTTTATCAGCAGAATAATCATTACCATATGCAGCTGTATTTTCAACTGAAATATCAATTTGTATTGCAGCGATTCCAAAAGGCGGAGATGCCGGCATTGCAGTAATTTTATCGCCATTAGAATCGAAATATGTTAATTTAAATTGTGTTATGCCAAGATTAGCACCCGCCGGAGTTTGAGAATTAATAACTCTATATAATAATCTATCGTATGGATTAGGAGTAACGCTAAGTTCAGATGTTGATCCTAAATAATAATGCATTGTGTCGAGAATACCATCTCCGTATGGATTTGCAGTTGTAGGAATATCAGTTAAAAAAGTAATTCTATTTGAGTCTGCTTGAATAATTGCCATTGAAGGTATCGGCATTAACTGCCAATCATTGCAGTAACCTATTTTACGCAGGTCATACTCTAGTAACTTTACGACTTCCACAAGGTTTTGCTGAACAATTCTTTCACCGCTATAAAAATAATTATTTTCGACTGAGGCATCATTCATCCTCATTAAGATCATTAATAATAATCCGCCGGCTATTGTTGAACCAAGTATGTCTAGTAACGAACTGAAACCCATTTTAATTCCTTATCTAAAATACCAGTAACTATAAACTGAAGACATTTTAATTGTATCTGTCATTCCTGTTGCTATTACACTTACAATAATTCTTTTATGCCAAGTTCTTTGGTTCGAAATAGTGTTGGGACTATTTTGATTTACATAATCAACTCTACAGAAAGTATTAAATACTATTTTTCTATTAGTTCCTTCAAATGTAAGTGAATCAACTTTAGGATTTGTCTTATAACAATTGTAGTCATCAAAATCGTTAAAATTCTCGGGAAAATTTCTATTTTCTCCGGCATCAAGTCCTAATGCATTAACATTTGTTAAAGAATTTGTAGTATTAATAGCGAGTGTATCTGTATTCTGATCAAATGCTTTACTGGTTGCTCTTTCAATTGTAGATGTTGCTAAAGAAACAGCTAGTATACCATATCTATTATCTACCATTGTAGTATTTGTAGTTATTAGCCCTCTATTTGTAGTCAGTATTACCATGCTTAGTAAGAATACTGCTCCAATTGTCAACATCATTTGACCGGTATTCATTTTCCTGCTTCTTTATGTTGGCTAAAAAATAGGTAAAATCCGAAAAAGTATCTATTCAAATATCGTGCAAATATATTCAAAGTGTTTTGAGTCATATTTTTGTAATTCTTGTAAGTGTTACCAGTATTATTGTCTCAAGTTAATCTATTATGCTTCGAAAAATCAAAGTTTCTACGAAAGTTATTATATTGAACTATAAAATTAATCATCCGATGATGGGAAATGGATTCTCAAAACGCAATAAACATTCTTGTAGCTATAAATTTGCTTGTATCAATAAGTGCAAATTACTCTGGAGCAAAGAGAGGACTAAAAACATCTATTACTAAGGTTGTGGAAAGACCGGGAACGTTTCTGCAAAAAGTACCTCCTAATATTGCAGCCTTGGTTCTTGTTCTAACAATTTTATCAATCTTTAAAATTGGATCACTAACGGGTACTTTTGAAACTCAATTTGAAAATATCCGGATTGCAGGATTAATTATTTTTTTAATTTTTTCTTGGCTTCAAGTCTGGGCTTACAAATCACTCGGGAAAGATTATGCACAGGACATTGTTATTTTAAAAGAACACCAGCTTCATACAACAGGAATCTATAAATTTATTCGTCACCCGCAATATATTAGTCAGATACTTTCAGATCTTGGTGCAGGACTTGCACTATTAAGTTTTACGGTTGTTCCGATTGTAATTTTATTTGAATTACCACTTTTTATAATGCGGGCGTCAGTAGAAGATAAAATGCTTCAAAAATATTTTGGTGAAAAATTTACCGCTTATAAAAAGCAAAGCGGTTTTATTATTCCGTTCGTCGGATAAGTTTTTATGAAAACCGAATCACTACTTCTTCTAATATTATTAACAGCCTCAATTATATTTCCGCAACGCTTATATAAAATTTCAGTTCAGATTTCTGGCAGAGAAGAAACATTATCTTATGTTACAAAAGCAGGAATTGATTATGCGTCTGCCAAAGAATTGTCGTCTATACTTAGTGCCGCACACTTTTTTAATGCTGAAGCAGCAAAAATTGAAATAAAGTTTAAAAATTATATTCTCAAGCTTACTGCAAAAAATCAATTTGTAATTCTTAACCGTAAAGATGACGGCGCACAATCAATTTTTCAAATTCCTATTTCTACGCTATTGATAAATGAAGACGTATTTATTCCTCTTATTTATTGTACCGATTATTTAAGTCTTTGTTACGGTAAAAAAATATTATTCGACAGCCGATCTAAAAATTTAATTATTACCGAAGAACCGTTTGCCACAGAAGCCCTTGTTAAAGCTAAACAACCCCAGGAAAAAGAAATTAAACAACCTGATATTGAACCTCCGGCTGAAAGGATCAGCTCCAAGTATGATATAAATTTTATTGAAGTGGAAGAAAAATCTAACGGGACATTAATCCGGCTTAAGGCAACCCGTAAAATTAATATTCCAAAACATTCAATAAGTAATAACACTTTATATGTTTTCCTGCCGGGTGTAACAATAGCGCCGGATATTGTAAATTCCGTTAAACCGGCAGGACTGGTTCAAAGAATCAAAAAAACCGTTATCACATCTAAAAATAATCAACTGGAATTCGCTCTTAGTGATGGATATTCCACAACCGAAGCATTACAAGATTTAGACAACTATGACATACTAATTACGATTCACAATAAACTCTTTGATTCTACACTGTCAAATATTGACGATGCAAAATCTAAATGGCTTTTTGATGCTGTTGTAATTGACGCAGGGCATGGAGGAAAAGATCCCGGTGCAATTGGTGTGACAGGTGTTAAAGAGAAAGACGTAAATCTTGCAATTGCTTTGAAGCTTGGAAAGTTAATAGAAAAAAACCTCCAGGAGGTTCATGTAATATATACACGGAAGACTGATGAGTTTATTGAATTGTATAAACGGGGAAAGATAGCTAATGAAAATGCGGGCAAACTATTTATTTCTATTCACTGTAATTCAACAGAAGCAAAAGATATTTCGTACCGTGGATTTGAAGTTTACTTATTACGCCCGGGCAGAACTTCACAAGCAATTAAAATTGCTGAATTTGAAAACAGTGTAATCAAGTATGAGGAGAATCCTGATCGTTATCAAAAATTAACTGACGAAAATTTTATTCTTGTAAGTATGGCACATTCACAATATATGCGCTACTCGGAAACCTTTTCCGATCTTTTAGATCAAGAATGGAAGAACGATGTAAAGATTCCTGCTTTAGGTATTAAGCAGGCGGGATTTTATGTTCTGGTAGGTGCTTCAATGCCCGGCGTCTTAATTGAAACAGGGTTTCTATCAAATAGAAAAGATGAAGCACATCTTGCAAGTACAACCGGACAAAATGAAATAGCCAGAGCAATTTTCTCTTCAATTAAAAGATACAAAGAGAATTACGATAAAGAATTGAATAAATAACCGGATGCTGATCGCTATTCAATTTGTTATTAAAGGCCCGCCACATTAACTTTACAGCGTTAAATTTTAAAAGTGAGTATTATAAATGACAAATGCACAAAAATGGGTTGCTGCTTTTCTCGGTTTTTTCCTTATTCTATTTTTACTTGGAAGAATTACACGCAAAGAAGAACCGACGATGCCGTCAACAATGGGACAAATGGGACAGCAAACAACTCAAACTACTTCCGATGCAGACGGACAGACTTTAACTAAACAACTTGGTTGTATCTCGTGTCATGGAGAAAATTTGCAAGGGACACAAATGGCACCGGCTTTAGAAAATATTAGTAAGAACTGGACGCGTGACGGGTTAATAAATTATTTGCGTAATCCTTCATCCTACAGCGGAGGAGCTCGTTTTGATGAGTATCGTGAGAAATATAAAAGTACTATTATGCCGTCATACGGTAATAGAGATGTAAAGGAGCTTGGTAGAATAGCGGAATTTTTGTTAACCAAATAAATTAATTTTCAATCAATCTTTTCATAAACCCGGTTTAATAAAAATCGGGTTTTTTATTTTAAAGAATAATTTCTTTGATTGTTTCAATCTTGTTATTTGAAAATGAAACAACATCTAATTTGTTAATCGCACCGAATATTTCAAGATTTTTAGAATTGATCCCGTCAGATAAAGTTTTGCATTTCAAAGGGTCTTTATTGTTTGCTATTCCCAAATGTGGAATAAAAGGTATATCAAGATGTAATTGTTTTTCCAGTATTCCTGTATAAAGTGCATCGTGAAGTTTAACAAATATTCTGTATCCTTCTTCCGGAATTAAAAAAAGATCGGTGTAATCACTAAATGAGTCTTTTACAAGTTGAGCACAACGCAGAACAAAATAAAACTCTTTGAAATTCTTTGATACTTTTTCTACATGATTAACAAAATCTTTCGGGACCACCTCATCAACAGGGAATACAAAAGTAAAATGCGGCTGAACTAAATTGAAATAGCGTTCATCATGCTTTGCCCGGAAGGATTGTATCCACTCATAATCTTTCTTCTCTAATTGAGGATATGCTAAAACAAGCAGTTGCATAAAATTAAAAATATCTCTCTTTCAGAATTTTAAGATGATGATGCACATGTCCGTACATTATATATGCAAGCGCTCGCACAGAGAATTTATTTCCGTTTGCTGTTCCCATGCGTAAAGACATTTCATCTGTAAAATTTTTAATCATCAGCACATTTGCCGTGCGTAATGCACAAAACTCTTCAACAAGATCAGCAAGTTTGATCTCATTGTAATTGGATCTATGAATATATTCGTTTTCATCAAATCCATGAAGATCTTTATTATCGTTGCGGGCAAAACGCAACGCTCGATAAGAAAAAATTCTCTCAGCTTCTAAAATATGACCGAGAACTTCTTTCACACTCCACTTCTCAGAAGAGTAACGGAACTCGGATTGTTTTTTTGTAACATTCTTAAATAATCTTTTTACTTCGGCTATTTGTTTGTTCATACTTTTGACAACGTCTCCGTTCGGGACTTTCTCAATATATGTATGATAATATAAAACGTATTCATCTTTGCTAGGCTTTTTCATTTTCCACCTCCGAAATATCACGGGTTAAATAATCGTTGTAATCAAGAACAATGCGGGAATATTCTTCTTTCATAATTGGCGATGAAAAAATAAAATCCGCAGATGCCCTATTGCATGCGATAGGAATATTCCAGACAACTGCAATGCGGAGAAGTGCTTTCACATCCGGGTCGTGCGGCTGTGGCTCAAGCGGATCCCAGAAAAAAATCAACACATCAATTTTATTTTCTGAAATTTTTGCGCCAAGCTGCTGGTCACCGCCTAAAGGACCGCTTTGCAATCGGGTTACCTTAAATCCTAAATCTTGTTCAAGTAATTTTCCGGTAGTTCCTGTTGCATAAATTTCGTGATCCCCGAGATTGCCGCGGTTGTATTTTGCCCATTCGATCAAATCTTGTTTTTTATTATCGTGGGCTACCAGTGCTATCCTTTTCTTCTTCTTCATTCCAACATTGACAAATTTTTTCATTTATCTCCTAACATATTTTGTTTTTGTCTTATCCGCTGAGTGAAATATTATTTTTTGAACTTACTTAATAAATCGGCAACGGCATCTTTATGCGCCATAAATCCAAGCATTTTTAACTTCACATAATCTTCATGATAGAAATAATATCCTTTATCACCAACATTGAAAGAGCCTGAACCTGAGTCTTTTATTAAATACCAATCTTTACCGTCTTTATTTAAATAACCAACCATGTGAATTCCATGGTCATCGCCGGTTGTTCCGTTGCTAAAACGAAATTGCCGTGCGGATTCATCAATATATTCGGAAGGAATATCAAACGAAGGTATCATAGCTACTTTTGCGTGCGATTCTATTCCAGCTTCAGAAACATCTCCGAAGAGTGCAACTGTAAATCCATTTCTGATTGTACTTTTTATTGCTGACATAAAAACATCGAGAGGAACATTATAGTAATCTTTGTTGTGCCACCAATTATCCGGAACTTCATACTCGGCTTTTTCATAATATGGTTTTTGCATTATTGACATAACAGCGACATAATCATCTAAGTTTAACCGAACTACTTTTTCAAGATATTCTTTTGGTGTGTATTCTTTTCCGTTTACAGAAAATTTGGTCGGTGGTTCACCCAGATAATGATTCAAAATAGATTTGACTGTATTAAGTACTTCGTTTTCATTCCATGCATTCGCATTCTTTATTCCAATAAGATAATTATTTATCTCATTAAACATTTTGCTGTGGTCGTGATGTTTTTGTCCCGGCAGCATTGCATTGTAAACTTCTTCCGGAACGCATCCGTAATGCTGCCAGATTCGTACAACAGCATTTGATTCGGATCCTTCACCAATTACCGAGTTTCCTCTTTCTCTCACAAAGCGGAGAGCTTTCTCAATGTACTCCCAATATGCATTCCAAATCGGCGAGAGTTTTATTTTTTGCTTGTAGATTCTATAAATCTCTGATTCGAAAAATGAAGTAGTTGAAAAAGACCAGCAAGTTCCTGTATTGCCTTGATTGACAGGATCAAAGTGCCAATAAGAAGTAAACTCATTTTTTGATTTTGGGAGATTCAACCCGGTGAAATCCATTTTAAATGTTTTATTATCAGGTTTTTCTTTTTTGTTGAAATCATCAATCCCTTTTTGCACTTCTTCCCAGAATTCGCTTTTAGGTTGAACGAATGTTCCCTTATCATGAACTTGAGCAGTTATTAATCCGCTTATTAAAAGTGTGAATAGAAAGATTTTAAAATTCTTCATTTTACTTCTCCGGTTATTCTAATAATGGACAAATTTTACACTGTGAAATTAATGAAAGAAAGGGAAGATTGTTACAGATAAATTTGACAGAAATAAAAGTGTTTCTTTTTATAAATTGAGATTGCTTTTAAGGGTTGATTTTTGATAGTTTCATCTAAACTAATCTTGAAATCAAGGAGAGATTAATATGTATTCACGCCGTCAATTTCTAAATCGTTTTATGATCTCAACCGGTGGGGCTTTTATAGCATTAAAAACAGATGCTTTTGCACGTGCAACTGAAGCAATTGAAAAATTAAATCCATCAATCTCCGCATTAGAATCGGCAAGTGATGAAGACTTTTGGGGAAGGATTCAATCTGCTTTTGATGTTGACCGTTCACTAATAAATTTGAATAATGGAGGTGTTTCCCCATCACCACGAGTTGTTATAGATGCTTTCAAGCGGTATATAGATTACAGCAATCAAGCACCGTCTTATTATATGTGGCAGCACGTTGAACCTAAAGTTGAAACAGTCCGCGAAAAATTGGCTATAGTATTCGGATGCGATAAAGAAGAAATAGCTATAACTAGAAACGACAGTGAATCGTTACAAATTATTCAACTTGGTTTAGATTTTAAACCGGGAGATGAAATACTTACAACCACTCAAGATTATCCGCGCATGTTAACTACATTTAATCAAATGGAAAGACGAATCGGTATTAAAGTAAACAAGGTTCAATACCCAACTCCTCTTGTAAATAAAAATGATTATGTTGAATCGCTCAAAAACGGAATCACTCCCAAAACTAAAATTATTTTAATAAGCCACACTTGTTTTCTAACGGGACAAATTCTTCCCGTGAGAGATGTTTGCAGAGCTGCTCATGAAAAAGGAATTGAGGTTATTGTGGATGGCGCACATTCGTTTAATCATTTTCCTTATACACTTGCAGATCTTGAATGTGATTATTTCGGGACATCGCTTCACAAATGGACTTACGCACCCATTGGAACCGGAATGTTGTATGTTAAAAGAAATCTAATTAAAAAAGTTTGGCCGTTAATGGCCGCAACGAAAGAGATGGAAGATAACATCCGCAAGTTCGAAGAGATTGGAACACATCCCGCGGCTAACCATAATGCAATTGCAGAAGCTCTTGCGTTCAACGAAGCAATTGGAATTGACAGAAAAGCGGAAAGATTCCGTTATCTTCACAAACGGTGGATCAACCGTGTAAAGAAATATGATAACGTAAAATTTCTGATTGATATAAAAGATGAATCCAACTGGGCCGGAATTATTAATTTTAATATTAAGGGTGTTGACATCAACAAACTCCAAGAGTATTTATTTAATAAACACAGGATTTATGTAATCGTAATTAACTTTGAAGAGTTCAAAGGATTACGTGTTACACCAAATGTCTATACAATGATTTCTGAAATAGATTTCTTTGCTGATGTGATTGAATCCGCAGCACGCGGTGAAATAAAAGAAGTTATGGAGTAACTATTTGCTGTTGCAATCAGCTTTTTAGAAAAATTTCTTTAAGCTGAAC
>VEPI01000127.1:18706-26184 GCA_012026935.1 Melioribacter sp.
TATCAATGAATTTGTTTTAAGATAGTTGGATTAGTCGAACTAAAAAGATCCGGGAAATTATATCCCATACTTATCAGATCATTCTTTTTAGAAATTAAAAAATCTTTTACTGCTTCTATACCAATAACCTTTGTAATGCCTATACGCAGAATTTGTTCTTTATCAACGTAAACATCACCTTTATATGGAAGCATGGGATTATATTCAAAATCCCGTTCTTTGATTAGAGGGCGTAAGGTGTTTTCAAATTCCGCCGGAACGGATTTTACAATTCCAACCAATTCAAAATTTGGAACGCCGTCGCGTATAGCCAAAACAATTCCTCCGCTGCAGCCTTTATTGAATACAGCATCAATTAAAAAAATATGTTTTTCTTTTCCGGGGCGACTTACAATTCCTTTTGAGATCATTTTATAATTCATCGGAAATCCAAATACATAAATAAAACTACCCCATTCAAGCTCCGATGAATTGCCCCAAGGATAATTAAATGTTGCCATCCTCAAAGTTTCATTTGAAGTATATCTTCTTCCCAACAGTGCGATATCCATATTTTTATCTTGAAGAATTACATCAAGTTCTCCGCTATCGGGAAAGTCTGAAACATAATTTGTTTGTTTTGATTTTATAGAAATGCTCTCGATAAATTGAGAGGAACCTCCATCGGGGTTTACAAAATATGAAACAACCGTATCGGGAAAAGAAACAATATGAGAAACGGTTAACAGCGCAACTAATCCTTGATTGGCAAAAACTATTGTTCCTGTTCCGGAGGCAGTACGATTGAAATAAACTTTTTCAACTGCATCTTTTTCAATATCTGTTTGTTTCAATTGCGGTAAAGTAAAATTCTTATTACGATCAAATACATAGCTTTCATAAAAAGCTATACTGTTTATTAAGCGGATGGAATTGCTTACTTCTTCAAGCTGCTGAGATGAATTTTTATACGGGAACTCACTATCATATTTGCCGTCATTTAACGTTGGATAAACTTTTTCAAAAATGGAAGAGGTACAAGATAGAATTGAAAGAAGAACCGGAATGGCAAATAATATTCTAAATTGAAATTTCCGAATCATTGTTTTACCTGAGCGGCCACTTATCTGAAGTAAATCTAATAGAAAAATGTATGTTAATAAAGGAGGAAAATAAAACCTTGGCGGAGACGAATCCGCCAAGATTAAAGATTGTTTATAAGTTTTTCATCCAAGCGCTGCGTAATTCAAGCTGTTGTTCTGAAGCATCATCCAGAACCTTAAATTGATGTTTTATAGTTCTTGGTTCCATTGAACATTTAATTTCTTTTTGTTCACCATTTCGTTCAATTGTTAATACAAAAGAATCACCAACCTTCATATTCTTCATAAAAGCAAATTTTGCTTGGGCATTTTGAAGTGTAACTTCCTCTCCGTTTACTTTAGTAATAAAATCTAAAGTTCTAATACCATCTGGAACCTGATTCTCAACACGCGTAACAATAAATTTATTATCCTTCATGCCAATTCCAAACCCGAGAGATATTTTAGAACTATCTACACCGACAAGTTCTTTGTATTCAATTCCCAGTTTTCCAAAATATTCTGCAACAGGAAGTTTCTCAGTTCCTTTAATGTATTTATTTATAAAATCGGAAATCTCAGGATAAGTACGATTTACAAAATCATTAAAGAAATCTTTTTCGCTGAAAGCTTTGTTTGCACCGTAATCTTTATAAAGTTGATTTAGGACTTCCCGCAATCCTTTTTTCCCTTTTGAAAGTTCGAGTAAGCGGATATCGAGAAGACAGCCTACAACAGCACCTTTCATATAAATATTTCCATATTGATCTTGTCTTTCTGTTGAATGAAGAGAAAGATCAACAAGAGAAATTGTAGGATCATAATTGTCGTTGATAATAAGTTTAGTTTTCATATCAGCGAGATAATCGTCAAGAGAAATTAGATAATCCCGCAACTGGAGAATATCCGAAGCCCATTCAGTTACACCTTCGTACAACCAGATATGTTGAGACATTGTTGGTTTTTCAAAATTGAAATTACCGACTAATTCACTATGAATATTTAACGGAGTAATGACATGAAAGAATTCGTGTGCGGCTACCGATTTAATTTCCTTGGCAACATTTCCTTCAAGCGGACTTTCATTGAAAACATATTCCGAACTGAGATTATGTTCCCAAGCGCCGGCAGAAAAATTTTCAAAGTGGAAAAGAAAAGTATAACGATTTACAGGAAGTCCTTGTGTGAATTGGCTTGTTGCAGTTAAAATATCTTCGAGTAAGGTCATTAATTGATCCGAAGAAACTTTACCGGTTTTAGAATAAGTATAAACATCAACCGAAGTGTTTTCAATTTTGGTTGTGGCTTTTGTAAGATTGCCAAGTAAGATCGGTGAATCAACAATATAATCATAATCCGGTGCGTCGTAAAAACCATCTTTATCAAGACTTAATGCCGTTCCAGCCGTCCATTCTTTAGGGTAATCTAATTTTATTTTTATTGGAGTTTTTTGCATCCCGTGGAAATATCCGAAAACACATTGACCGTTTATCAAAGCATGGTCTTTTTCTAAAGATGTACCGCACATCGGATAGATTTGGTGTTCTTGAACAGGGTTATCCCATGTTTCGGCAACTGTGTAAATTATTTTTTTCGTTTTTGCCGGCTCTTCAAGTTCCCATTGATTGGTTGAGATCTGCTTTGAGTCAAGTTCGTTTCCGTTTTCATCGTATGCCCGAAACGAACGGACGAATCTGCCGATATCCATCGTTTGATATGTGCCCGGTGCAGTTGAAGCAAATTGATAAATTTTATTCTGCTCTGTAAGTTTTTCAGGCACTAAAGTTACTTTGAAAAGATCATCAGCACGGTCATTCAAGTCAACATAGAATTTTTGTTGGGCTGATATTGCTGTTAACGAGAGAAGAAAGACTAAAACTGTTAGGAATAATAATCTAATTTGATTCTTCATGTATAAGATTTCCTAAATTATTATTTGAGTAAGTATTAAGACGGTTTGTATCGGATTAAGTTCTTAGCATTACTACAGGCGATAAAAAATGCAAACACCGGAACAAGCCTTCACTAATATTCTGATGTTTGCAAAAAATTTATTTCTTCTCCGGCAGCTTTTCAAACAAGAGCTCGGTGAATATAAAATCCGGTGAATTCGGGACCTCGAAAGACATTTTTGTTATATCACCATTAAAGTTCATATCAAATTTTACCCAGCCGCGCGTTAAGAATTCATCTTCCCAATCAATATAAAACATATCATACTGGTAATGTTTTAATTCACCTCGGAAAGTCGGCGTTGGGTTAAACTGTAGAAACAATTTTCCATCTTTCAGCGATACTTCAGCTTTGCCGTACATTTTATCTTCATAAATTCCACAATATTTTTCTAGAGGTAATGATGGTTTTGTATCTTTGACTTGTATTTCTTCTCTTCGCTTAAATTCTTTTTCTTGTGCTTCTTTTCTTCTTGCGAAACCATCAAGCATTAATTTTTCCCAATCTTTCGGTTCAGTGTTTGTGAAAAGATCGCTGATATAATTTCTTACTGCCCCAACCATTCCCGTTTCGTAATTACTTAGAATCACAAAACCAAAATTTTCTTCCGGAATCAACGTTACATCGGAAATCATCCCGGGCATTCCGCCGCCGTGATTTAACATTCGTTTTCCATTCCAGTAGCGTATAAACCAACCCAATCCGTAATTCATCGTTCCGATTGGAGTTTGGTTTGACCACATCTCTGCAGATTGGCGTTCACTGAAAATTCTTTTACCGTTATATTTTCCTTTGCCTAATTGTAGTCTAATCCATTGCGCCATTTCAATCGCACTTGAATTAATACCAAGCGCCCCGTGAGCATTATCAATTTGTGTATCGGTAAAAACTTTCATCACATTATCTTTTTTGTAATGGCCTTTAGCGGCATTGTTATCATTGTTAAATATTTTGTAACTAGTGTCTGTGTGCTTCATATCCAGATTATTTAGTATGTGTGCTCTAACATAATCTGCCCAAGAAGTATCCGTTACTGCTTTAATTACTTCCGCAGCGGTGATGAACATAATATTTTGATATCCATACTTGCTTCTAAAACTTGAAGTAGGTTTAAGATACCTTGCACGTTTAATCACTTCTTTTCTGTCGTAAGTTGAATTAAGCCAAAGAAAATCTCCGCTGAATGTTTCTAATCCACTTTTGTGAGAAGTTAGATCGCGAATAGTAATTTCTTTTGTAACCCATGGATCATACATTTGAAAATCGGGAAGATATTTTGTTACAGGATCATCCCACTTAATTCTTCCTTGATCAACAAGAATAGCCAGTGATGCTGTCGTAAAGGCCTTGCTGCATGATGCAATTACGAACAAAGTATTTTCGTCAACCGGATCACTTTTATTTATATTCCGAACACCGTAGCCTTTAGCAAAAATTACAGAGTCGTTTTTTACGATTGCCACAGAAAAGCCCGGCATCTCCCAATCCTTCATGGCATTGTTAATGAAATCATCAATCTTTTGAAGCTTTTCCTGCTGGGCAAATGAGTTTGTAAAAAGAAATATAATTAGTAAAAGAACAGAATTAAGTAAAACTTTTTTTGATTTCATTTACAACTCCGAATTTTTTTATTTATGACGATAATTTTACAAGAGCACGATCATGAATTTATTTTCTTGCTCATGATCTTGATCTTTCTTTTACTCTCGATTCTAAGATATGTCATTTAATAAAATCGAGCAATAAGAATTTAGATTTTCCATCATTCGTTGACAAATTCCTTAAACGGACTCGTAAAGAATTCCGGAAACCGCTTTATTACACAATGCCCGATCATTTCTGCAATCTCTTCAAATTTGAGAAGATTAGTGTTAACAACCGAGTGATATAGAAGAGGGTCCTCAATATTTTTATGAAAATATTTCCAGATATAATTTTTCCTGGATAGATCCTCCCCCTCAATAAAATCAGTCGCGGTTTTCCTGTCAACATTGTAAAGCTGCATTGCATTTTCAATTCTGAAACTGAGAGGTGCTACGAACCGAATATGAAAAGCATTAGGGATTTTTGCCAATATAATATTCGCCCCTCTTCCAACAATAATCACGTTTCCGAACTCAGCAAGTTTTAGAATTGTATGCGAGGTTTTGTGAAGCAGGTAAAGTTTGGATGGAGAAATTCCCAGTATCTCTCCAAACCATGAATCAATTTTGTGCTGTTTCTCTTCCGATAGATATTTCCGGAAATGTTCGGGCAGATGGTGATCTTCCATTATTTTTTCTATAAGACCACGGTCGAAGTAAGTCCAATCGTTATAATCATCAATCGCGTAATGATTAAAGTACTCAATTAATTTTTCGCAGATTGCAGCAGCACCTATTCCGGTTTCACGTGAGATAGTAATTGTAGGACCGGGATTCGTTTTTCGTTTGTGAAGTCTTGCCTCGTCGGATTCTTGATAATGTTTGTCAATGTAAATACGTGCTTTTTCGTAGGAACTAATTACTTTCATTTTTCACCTCCAGGAATTGTTTTATAATGGAGGAGAGGAATTTTGTATATGCAATTTAGCTAAAAATATATATAGAAATAATCCGCAACTTTTGCTGCGGATTATAGTCCAAGGTGTGAAAAGTTTTTAAGTGGAGGTTAATCTAACTTAGGATGTTTCTTGTGATAATCGGTTGCATCCTGGAAAGATTTAGCAACTGCGATTATCTTTCCCTCATCGAACAGTCTTCCTATGAACGTAATACTTGTGAGTGTTCCTTTTTTTGTAAAACCTGTTGGCACTACAACAGAAGGATTTCCTGTTAAATTTGTTAGAAGTAAATTATTTCCTTCCCACGATGGTGAAATATAGAGATCAACTTTTTCCATCATCCCTTGCATTTTCTGGATCAGCATATAACGGATTCTGTTTGCATTAATATATTCTACTGCAGGAATAAATCGGGACGCTCTAAAAATATTCGGCCAAGCGCCCTTAAATTGACGTGCAAGTAAGTCATCATTATTTGAGCGCGTTAGTTCATCAAAGGCAGCGCCGGCTTCTGCAGTTAAAATAATTTGAATATCATTAACTACAACATCCGGTAATTCTATCGGAATTAACTGAGCACCGAGCTCTTCTAATTTTTTTAAGACTAAAGAATCATTTTGATGAAAAGAATATTTTTTTGAAAAATCATTTTTCAAATAACCGATTTTTAATTTTTTAAAATCAACTTTTGAATTATAATTAAACGGAACATCGTAAAGAGTCTGATCTTTTCCATCAGTTCCTCGTATCACATCAAAAACAATTGCAAGGTCCTCAGCATTTCTGCATAATAGACCGATCTTATCCATAGACCAGCTTAATGCCATTGCACCTGCACGGCTTACGCGTCCGTAACTTGGACGCAACCCCGTTACACCGCACACAGTTGATGGAGAGACTATTGATCCCCAAGTTTCTGTGCCGATTGCAAACGGAAGAAGTCCGGCTGAAACCGACGATGCTGAACCTGCCGAAGAACCGCTTGATCCTTTTGTAGTATCCCAAGGATTGCGCGTCATTCCGCCGAACCATTCATCATCCATTGCAAGTTCACCCATAGAAAGTTTTGCGCACAATACCGCTCCGGCATCTTCCAATTTTTTTATCACCGTTGCATCTTCGCTTATTAATTGATCCTTGTATGGCGCAGCACCCCATGTTGTTCTATAATCTTTTGTTGTGAGTAGATCTTTAACTCCAAACGGAATTCCGTGAAGCATTCCTCTATATTTTCCTTTTGAAATTTCTTCATCGGCTTTCTTTGCCTGCTTTAGTGCAAGTTCCTCGGTAAGAGTTATTACGGAGTGAAGTTTTGGCCCGTATTTTTTTAGCCGATCAAGAAACATTTTGGTTAAATCAATTGAGCTTACTTTTTTATTTTTGATTAGATATGATAATTCACCAACCGAGTAATAAATCAGATCTTCAATTTTTGAAGGCATCTTTGTCCCCGAATAGTTGCCAAGTTTTAAGGGATATTGTTTTTGTTCGAACTTAAATCCGGCCGGAATTGGATTAAAAAGAATTGCCGGAGGAATACTGTTATCCAGATGAATCTTGTGAATATTTGTGTAATATCCAAGTTGTTCGTTCAATGCATCTTGCATTGAATCACGCTCGGCATCGGTGAATTCAATACCGAATATTTTTTCTGCATTGGGAATATCTTCTTTCTTGATTTTCTTTTCTGTTTGCTGGGAGAAAGAAATTTGTGAACTGAGAATAAGAATAAAGATCAATTTTATGAATGAAGTATATTTGAATGAGTTCATAATAACATCCATTTTATAATTGTTAAATTTTTTAAATGAAACGTACACCGTCAATGAGCTACGATGAAAATTAGGAATTGACGGCAAGGGAAGCAATAAAGAATTGCCTATGATTTAATTATATGTAATTAAGTGAGTTATTGATCTCAA
>VEPI01000023.1 GCA_012026935.1 Melioribacter sp.
TTCTAGGATTATTTTTTTCGCTGAAGATTTCAATACTATCTAATCGAGTTAAAAAACTTAGCCAGAAAATTGCAATACTTGAATTCGAATTGAAAAAAAACAAAGAAGCAGAAAAATAGAATTAATTAATAAGATTTCTTAGTAGCCGCGCTTAATAACTTTTTCCAGATCTGATTTTACCATAATTTTTACCAAATCGCTAAACTTTGTTTTTGCAACCCAGTTAAGTTCTTTTTTGGCTTTTACAGCACTCCCGATTAGTAAATCTACTTCTGTAGGTCTATAATAATTTGGATTGATGACTACAACTACATCGCCTATTTTCATTTTTTTAGAAAGTGAAAATCGTTGATCTTTTTTATCAATTTTTATTAATTTTTCTGCAACAGAAAGATCGAGTTTTTTTATAACCCCTTTCTCGTTTTCTGCCTTTCCTTTCCACTCAAGTTCAATGCCAACTTCTTTGAACGAATTTTCGATGAATTCTCTTACAGTATGTGTCTCACCAGTAGCAAGTACAAAATCATCAGCTCTTTCATAATGCAAAATTCTCCACATGCCTTCACAGAATTCCGGTGCATAACCCCAATCTCTTTTAGCATGTAAATTACCGATTGATAATTCTTTATCTATTCCAGTAATTATACGGGATACAGCACGAGTAATTTTTCTTGTTACAAAAGTTTCACCCCGTCGTGGAGATTCGTGATTAAACAAAATTCCATTTGAAGCGAAAATATTATATGCTTCGCGGTAATTCACAATTATCCAGTATCCGTATAATTTAGCTACACCGTAAGGAGAGCGTGGATAAAATGGAGTCTTTTCAGATTGTGGAACCTCTTGTGATTTTCCAAATAGTTCGCTCGTGGAAGCCTGATAGAATTTTACTTTGCGCAAGCCTACTTCTCTTATCGCATCTAAAAAGCGTAAAGTGCCTAATGCATCCACTTGAGCTGTATAATCAGGTATCTCAAACGAAACTTTAACATGGCTTTGAGCTGCAAGATTATATATTTCATCAGGTTCAATCTTTTCGAGAAGACGATTCAAATTACTGGTATCAACTAAATCACCATAATGAAGGAATAATTTCTTATTCATTATTTCGTTATCATTATAAAGGTGATCAATTCTATTTGTATTGAAAGAACTGCTACGCCTAATAATGCCATGAACTTCATATCCTTTCTCTAAAAGGATTTCAGTTAAATAACTTCCATCCTGACCAGTGATTCCTGTTATTAATGCCTTACGCAATTTTTCACCTATAAGTTTTTTACGTGATGATCTAAATACCAATTATAAGTTAATCTTATTCCTTCTTCTAAAGTTGTTTTGTGTTTCCATCCGAGTTGATGAAGTCTGGAGACATCCAACAGTTTTCTCGGTGTTCCGTCTGGTTTTGAAGAATCATAGACTATATTGCCCTTAAAGTCGGTTATTTTCTTGATAATTTTAGATAATTCTGAAATAGAGACGTCCTCACCTGTACCTATATTTATGTGAGTAAGATTATTTTCGTAAAGATTCTTAGCATTTATTCTATCAAATAAAAAAAATATTGCATCAGCAAGATCATCGACAAACAAAAACTCTCGATATGGTTTACCGGATCCCCAAATTTCAACTTTATCATTATTACTAATTTTTGCTTCATGAAATTTTCGTATTAAGGCAGGTAAAACATGAGACGATTCTAAATCGAAATTATCATTATAACCATATAGATTAGTCGGCATAATCGAAAAATAATTGCATCCATATTGCCTATAGTAACTTTCACAAAGTTTTATACCTGCAATCTTTGCAATTGCATATGGTTCGTTTGTATACTCTAGATAATTAGAAAGAAGGTATTCTTCTTTTAATGGTTGAGGTGCAAGTTTAGGATAAATACAAGAACTTCCTAAAAAAATCAGTTTTTCAACTCCATTTTTATAAGCTTCATTTGTAATGTTAGCTTCGATCATCAAATTGTCATAAAGAAACTCTGCGCGATATTTGTTGTTGGCTAAGATGCCTCCTACTCTTGCGGCAGCGATAATTACAACTTCAGGATTTTCATTCTTAAAAAATTTCTCGACTTCATCTTGTTTGCGCAAATCTAATTCTTCGAAAGATCTTAAAACAAAATTGTTGTATCCCTCAGTTCTAAATCTTTTTAATATGGCTGAACCGACCATACCCTTATGGCCGGCAATATAAATCTTTTTATTTTTCATAAAATATTTTTTCTCAATTTAATTTTATCCGGCTAAGATTTATAAATATGAGAACCTTTAATTCCATGGCGTTCAAACGCATTACGAGTATCTACGATTAGCTTGGAATTTTTCGCTATCATTTCATAATCGAAATTATCATGGTCTGTACTTAAAAGGACTAGATCATAAGAAGATAGATTTTCAGCATTTAGATTAACAGATTGTATATTAAAATCATATTTTCTTGAAGGGGTTAATTGGGGGACATAAGGATCACTAAAATCTATTTTCGCATCTTTGTTCTGGAATATTTCAATGAGTTTTAATGATGGTGATTCGCGTTTGTCGTCAATATTTTTCTTATATGAAACTCCTAGAATAATAATCTTTGCGCCCTTTATAGATTTTCCATTTTGATTAAGAACATTAATAACTTTTTCAGCAACATAATATGGCTGGTACGTGTTGATTTCACCTGCGAGCTCAATGAATTTAGTATTGATATCATATTCGCGCGCTTTCCAAGTTAGATAAAAAGGATCGATTGGAATACAATGGCCGCCAAGCCCCGGACCAGGATAAAAAGCATGAAATCCAAATGGTTTTGTTTTTGCTGCTTCAATTACTTCCCAGACGTCAATATTCATTTTATCAAATACCATTTTAAGTTCATTCATTAGTGCAATATTTACACTTCGATAAATATTTTCTAATAATTTTGTTGCCTCAGCAACTCTAGTTGATGAAACGGGGACAGTTTTTACAATTACATGATTGTATAACGAGCAGGCAATTTCAAGACACTCTGGAGTAGTTCCACCAACTACTTTTGGTATTGTTGATGTTGAATAGTCGGGGTTATTAGGATCTTCTCGCTCAGGGCTAAAAGCTAAGAAAAAATCTTTTCCAACCTTGTATTTTTCCTTGCTTTCTTTTAAACCGCATTCTTCAAATAACGGCAAAAGAATTTCATCAGTAGTTCCTGGATAAGTTGATGATTCCAATGCGACTAATTGTCCTTTTCGTAAATATTGAGCAACAGTCTCAGCGGAATTTTTTATATAAGTAAGATCCGGTTCGCGATGTTCATCTAATGGAGTTGGGATACATAATAATATTGCATCGGTTTCCTTTAGTCGTGAAAAATCCGAAGTTGCAAAGAACAATTTTGATTTAACCGCAAGATTAATTTTTTCTGATGGAATGTGTTTAATATAACTTTTGCCATTCATTAAGAGCGGAATTTTATTTTCATCAATATCAAATCCTATTGTTTTGAATCCCTGTTTTATAAATTCTAAAGCGAGCGGCAATCCAACATAACCCAGACCAATAATTCCAACAACTGCAGTTTTTGAATTGATTTTGTTAATAAGTTGATCACGATAATTCATAATTAATTCTAAATTTTATTTGCTAGTAATAATTAGTTAGTTAGTAGAACGTATTTTGACTGCACTACGATATTATTTATTTCAAAGTTAAAAATATTTATCGCAGAAATTTTTTCGAATGGATTAAACTTCTTTTCAAATATGCCGAGTATTGAACCTGGAATTAAGAAGTGATTCAATATTACTTTTGAAGAATAGGCAGATAATTCACTCTTTTTTGCTTGAAGTGTAAAAGCGGCATATCCTTCAAGTTTATCACCCGGGATAAATTTGCTTATAATTTCAGCAGTCTCTGAGGCAATTTCTTTTTTAGGTACATCGTAAAAACACTCTATAAAGGGTGGTGAAAACTTCAATCGAATATTAACGTTGTTTTTCCCAAATTCTTTTTCTTTTAAGTTGAGATAATTTTGTAAACTACTAACCGAAAGCAGTATGTTTACTTTTTGACCTGAGTAGGACAAGAATTTAAGCTTATTTTTATTTTTGAGATTTTGATAGTCCAGGGACGGATTGTTATATTGAATAGAAATATAATCGGCAATAATTCCACCAATATTAACACCATCCATTCTAACAGCCAAACTATTTATTTTTGATGAACTTTTCAGGTCAAAATTTATCTTTACTTTGATCTCTTTACAACTGATTTCACGCGCAATAGCTTTTCGAATCGCCTTCTCTAGATCCTCTTTATTTGTTATCTGAAAAGCACATAAAGATATTTCTCCTAAAAAGAGAATTATTAAAAAATAAGATCTAATACTTAATAATTTTACCATTTCTTACTCTTAATTCTTTTAAATTATAATTCTGTGGATTTTGTACAGAAACTTCATAAGCAGTATCGGAGAAAACTTTGTAGCTATAATCCCGATTCGTTAATGGCTCAATCGGCATGTTGCTAATAAATTCCGGTACCAGGTTTTTAAGAGAGGAAGGGTAGGATAAGTTAATTGCATAATAAGATTCAATAGCATGTGATATGTCCATTAGATCTGAAACTACTTGCTCCCCATTTGTCTTTTCTTCAGTTTTTGGAGGGGTGTAATTTTTTTGACCACCTTGTGAGTATAGATAAACAATATAACCTAAAACGCAAATCAATATTATTCCTAAAGCAGACAACAAATATTTATAAAATCTTTTTTTTGGTTTTAAATTCACAACGTAATCCTCATATATATTTTAATGATTTTTGGTTATACTAAAATTATTAAAGTTTAATGAAGCAATGCGAGAAAAATATTTATTGTTAAATGAAATATAATTTTTTTGTGTGGAATATTTTAGATTTTTTTGAACTTATAACGGATTATTTGGAATAAAAAATCCCGACATATGTTAGCATATATCGGGATGCAAGTAGTGGGAATGTCTTCCCTCTATAATTATTTTTAATATTGCCTTAACGGCTTAATTAATATAAAGTAATCAGGAATAAAAGAAAAGATTACCAGCGTCTTCCGCCGCCGCCGCTTCCGCCGCCACGGTTTCCTCCACCACCACGATTTCCGCCGCCGCCACGATTTCCACCGCCACCGCGTCTGTTATCGGTTTTTGGACGTGCCTCGTTAACAACAATTTTTTTACCCTTAAGTTCTTTTGTGTTAAGAGCTTCAATTGCTTTTGTTCCTGCTGTTTTGTCATTCATTTCAACAAATGCAAAACCTTTTGATTCGCCGGTGAACATATCGCGAATTATTTTAACGCTTGTAACAGCGCCGAACTCTTTGAAAAGTTCTTCGAGATCTTGATCACTTGCTTGTTGAGATAAATTACCTACATAGATATTCATTACTACTCCTTTATGATATTATTTTTTTTCCCTGAGAAGATGTTAAGTAATCGATTTGAACGCCGCTCAAAAT
>VEPI01000056.1 GCA_012026935.1 Melioribacter sp.
TATATGCTTTTTCCGTGCCGTATGGCGCATCGTTAATGATGATCAATATTTTCATATTATTCACTGTTCGAATTTAACAATAATTGATTTTTATTTCTGTGCTCGTTTGATATTATACAAAGCCGCCAACAAGAAAATAAAATTTGCCAGCCACGCTGTAGTTAACGGATTCAATTGCCCGCTCTTTCCAAATGCTTGACTAACCTTCATAAATACTAAGTAGATAAATGTAATTAATAAATTGATGCCGAATTGAATTGCCAATCCTCCGCGTCTTCTGTTGGCGGAAATTGGAAGGCCGAAGAGCACCACCACCACACTTGCAAACGCAAAGGCAATACGCGATTCATATTCAATTGAGATGGCAGTTGGATCATTTCCGGTCCTGTATTGTTCATCACCGTAACTGCTCAATTCAGAAAGAGTCATCTCTTCTGGTTTGCGTTGTTTTTTAATAACATCTTCCGGTTTGAAATTTAATTGTTTGAACTCTTTCACCATAAATTTTTCAACTGTCTCGGTGGAATCGCTGAATATTCTTGTTATACCATCGTATGCAAACCAGCTGCTTTTAGTGGAATCGTAGATCATTCGGAAGGCATCGGTTCGTGATATTAATTTTGTTTTGTCTTTATCGCTGAATTCCTGAATGCTGATTTGATTTGCCTGTTTTTGCGAAAGATCATAATTATTAATTGATACAATTTTTGTCTTAGTGTCTTGAAAAAAAATATTACTTCCAAGATAAACCAAACCCTTCTTCATATAATTCTGTTCGATGAAAACTTTATGTTTATTAGCTATTGGAACTAAATAACCGCCGAAGTAAATGGAGAAAATGCTAATGATGAACGTAGTGATTATAAAAGGCAGCATAAAACGATAGAGACTGATTCCGCTTGCTTTGATTGCCGTTAGTTCATTTTGATTTGCCATTTTTCCGGCAGTAAATAAGCTTGCCAGAAGAAC
The DNA here is from genome assembly GCA_012026935.1 of Melioribacter sp. Taxonomy (GTDB): domain Bacteria; phylum Bacteroidota; class Ignavibacteria; order Ignavibacteriales; family Melioribacteraceae; genus Fen-1258. The sequence continues at coordinate 970 of VEPI01000056.1, forward strand.
CGAAATCGGTGTCATCAATCGAACCATTTCCGGAGTAAATACAAGATAGTATTGGAGTATCAAACTTGTAGGAACATTTTGATCAAGAAAATCATCAAGGTTCTCCATCATATCTATTACTACAAAGATCAATGTGAATGCAAGCAAACCGAAAAGTATTGTTTGTATGTATTGTCTAATAAGATATTTGTCAAGAATTTTCATTGTTCTCTGGCTCTGATTTCCATGACTTCGGAATAAATTTTGTAATAAAATCGAAGCTGAGTGTAACTTTTTCTCTTGCACTTTTAATCATCAAAAATATTCCGAGAATACCCAGTAATATATTAGCGCTCCAAATTCCCAAGAATGGTGAAAGCAAACCGCGGTCCGCAAATTTTTCTCCGCCAATAAGAAATGCCCAATAGATTAAAAAGAAAATTAAACTCATTCCCGCCGCCATACCAAACCCGCCTCTTCTCATCATTGTTCCTAACGGCGCACCGATCAATACAAAAACTATACATGCGAACGGAAGTGAATATTTTTTATGAATCTCAACCCAATATTGATCTATTTGATCATTGTTATACTCCATGCGGTTTAAGACATCAAGAATTGAACTTTCATCAGATCTAATTTTCTGCTGGGATTTAATAAAAACAAATTGTCCCGGGAAAACTGTTTGATTTAAATTGGAATTATTTTTTTTACTATTTGTAAATGAAATAACTTTCGCGAAATATTCCTTAAAATAATCCGCTCTTATAACTTCAAGACTGTCAACTAAAACTTTTAATTGAGAGGCGCCTATCTCTCTTTCGTAACGTTGGCCGCCAGGCGCTGACTGCTCAAATGTAAATTGTTCAGCGGGCATTGCAATTTTGTGACGCTCAAATCTTAATCTTCTGTAAGAATTTTGTTCCGTGTTATCGGATTCATGAATTTCACCATTCTTTAGATCCATTATTAATTTTTTCTGATTAGCAGAAAAATAAATTTGCCCTGTTGATGCCGTTACAATATTAACTTTAGGGCGATTGGAATAATCGTAAATTGTTATTTGTTTTAGCTGATTGTTTGATTGATCAATTTCTCTAGCAAGAATTGAATAGTTTGGAACTTCTTGGGAAAATACACCAGGTACCAGTGATAGTGTCGGTTTTTTACGTGAGATGTCTTCCAATAAAAGCCGCGCGGCGTGATTAGCATCGGGGTAAATATTATTATTAAAATGAACTAGGAAAAGAGCCACGACAATACTTCCAACAAGCGGCGGTATCATCATTTTGTATAAACTAACACCGGTTGCTTTTAAGATTGCTATCTCGTTGTTCTGAGACATTGAACCGAATGCCATTAAAGTTGCAATCAACACAGCCATAGGTACAACTAAGGCTACAATCCAGGCAAGACTGTATGTTATCAATTGTATGATTACCCATGCGCTCAATCCTTTTCCAATAAGACGATCAGACATTTTAACTAAGTATTGCAATACGAAAATGAAGAGCAGAATCGAAACTGAGAACAGAAATGGGATTACATGATTTCTTAATATGTAGCGGATTAGTATCATTTTATTTACGAGTTTTCAGACTTCTTTTGTTGACAAATTTACCATAATTAGGAAAGAAACCAAAGTAGGAATAACTTCTTGGCTCAAATGAACAATGATATGAATGATTTTAAAATATATTTAACTAAAACTTTACGTAGAGAATTCGTTTCATTTGGTATTATATCACTTGAATACAGAGATTGTTAGGTGTAAATTTGATATGATAAGTTAGCTGTTATTTAATTTTATATTCATTTCTATTATCTTAAATGAAAATACGGAGGAATGGTGGAATCTGTTGTGGGTTACCTTAAAAGTAATTTAGATAATTATTTAGAAGAGTTGAAGGATTATTTAAGAATTCCAAGTATAAGTACTTTAGCTTCATATAAAGTTGGAATGACACAATGTGCGGAATTTGTATCACGAAAACTGAAAGAAGCAGGAATGACTAGAGTTGAGATTTTTCCTACAGCGGGTCATCCGATCGTCTATGGAGAATGGCTTGGTAAACCCGGTAAACCAACCGTTTTGGTATATGGCCATTATGATGTTCAGCCTGTTGATCCATTAAATTTGTGGACAAACCCACCGTTTGAACCTGTAATTCAAGATGGAAAAGTTTGGGCACGAGGTGCTAATGATAATAAAGGTCAAAATTTCGTTCATATAAAAAGTGTTGAAGCATTTTTTAAGACAGTAGGTGAGCCTCCGGTAAATGTTAAATTTTTATTCGAAGGCGAAGAAGAAATTGGCAGCACAAATCTTGGAACTTTTCTAAAAGAAAAACAAGAATTATTAAAATGTGATACAGTTCTAATTTCAGATACAAGCATGTATGCAAGAGGTATTCCGACAATTACATATGGTCTTAGAGGATTGCTCTACATGGAAGTTGAAGTAACAGCAGCAGACCGTGATCTTCATTCCGGAAGTTTCGGCGGTGCGGTTGCTAATCCCATCAATGAACTAGCTAAGATCATCTCTAAACTTCATGATAAGAATGGCAAGGTAACCATTCCAAATTTTTATAAAGGTGTTCTCCAATTATCAAAAGAAGAAAAGGAGAACTTTAGAAGATTAAAATTATCTGATAAAGAATACGCAAAAGATCTTGGTGTTAAAGAATTACAAGGTGAGAAAGGATTTACAACTTTGGAAAGATTATGGACCCGTCCTACTTTGGATTGTAACGGTATCATAGGCGGCTTTACGGATAAAGGTGCGAAGACAGTATTGCCGTCAAAAGCAATGGCTAAGATCAGTATGCGATTAGTTCCCAAACAAGAACCTTTGAAACTTGCAAAGGAATTTACAAAGCATATCAAAGCATTATCACCAAAAAGTGTAAAAGTTGAAGTTAGAACAATACATTATGGATATCCGGTTATTGTACCGTTGGGCAGTAAAGCATTGGTTGCCGGGGCTAATGCAGCGGCAAAAGCATTTGACAAGGAAACTGTTTTTACACGCGAAGGCGGTTCAATTCCTATTGTTGTAGATTTTATGAGAATATTGAAAGCGCCGGCAGTTTTAATGGGATTAGGTTTGGATAGTGATAATATTCATTCTCCGAATGAACATTTTCTTTTGGAAAATTTTGAAAAAGGATTATATGCATCGGCATATTTTCTTGATGAATTTTCCAAAAGTTAATAGAAAATATTTAATAACAATTAAGGATAAATGAGATGAAACTCTATAAAATGTTTATAGTGTTCTCTCTTTTGGGATTTTTAATTTACTCATGTACTTCAAAGCAGGGCGAGAGCGGGGACGCTGCTACATCAAATGCTAAAGATGAAGAAATACAACAGTATAAAATTGGTGTAGAAAAAGAACAAACAAAAAACCGGTTTCCGTGTGATACTATCGCCTTAAAAGAATATGTACGTAGTAATTATGAACCTGGCACTTATTTAGTGGAATTCGATAGAACGTTTACTTACAACGTTCCCAAAATTGCAGTGATATATTTTAGAGATGTCGCAAATTACGTTCTTTGTGTTGTTGCAAAATCAAAACCCGGGGAAAGAAATATTGAACAAAAGAATGTTACAGGATTTGAATCAAGTTATATTAATCTTGATAGCACAAAACTTGGAACTACTTTTTTCTGGTTAACACTTTTTGAATGTAAAGACGGAGAGTTTAACAGGGTATGGGAATCGGAAGTGCCGATTCATGGCGGATTTAATAGTATGACAATCAGAAATTGGAAAATTAAAAACATGAAATATGTTGAGATGAATTTTGAAGACGGTATTATTTCAGGTCATCGTAATTACAATTTCTTCTTAACTGACGGATGGAAAAATCCACCGCATTTGATGGAAACATATCTTGCTCTTGCCCTTAAAAGAACATTAGCAAATATTAATAATGATAAATATCCCGATTATTATGAATACGTATTTAGTACAGGGAGAAATATAAAGGATTCACTTTTTGCGTCAATTCGTATTGTAGATTCAGTTCCATTTTATTGGAGCGAAAAAAGGCAGTTGTATATAACTGATAGAAATTCCCGCTGGTATAGAAAATATTAATAATCTTAGAAGGGTTCCGAATGTTTCAGGAGAATAACGATTTGTTAACTATTCCCGAATATTTTATTAAAAAATTTCCAAATTTAAAGAAAGAAAGAAATTCTGTCCGTTTTTTTTATTCTGCCCAAGAAGAATATGAATCATTGAAAAATGGTATTGGCATTAGAATAAAATTAAGTTCTACCATAATTGAAATGACAGGCAAAGATGTTTTAGATTTTCTGCATAGGGTTTCGACAAACACAATTAAAGATTTAAAATTATTTGAGAAAAGGAATACACTTTTCCTTAATGAAAAGGGAAGATTTATTTCAAGATCAGCTTTATTAAATCTTCAGGATAAATTTTACTTAATTGGAAACAGTGATTATGATAAACGACTTTTTAGCTGGGTGAACAAATTTATAATAACAGAAGATATAATTACACGCGATGTGTCGGAAAATTTTGTTGTTTTGGAATTAATCGGCAGACAATGTAATTCTTTTCTTACTATGCTTATTGGAGAAGAAATTGATTCTTCTGATGCTAACTTAATCAGAGTTTGTGAAATTGACGGATTCAGCTTTTATTATTATAGAGAACAGGGATTTAATAGTCATAATATTTACAAAATTTTAATTGATAAAGAAAAGTGTGTTGATTTCTTAGAGTATCTTTCAAATATAAAAAGTGTTTTCGATCTCTCTGTTGTTGGGGAGGACGCCTATGACGTTTTTAGAATCGAGAACCGTATACCTTCTTATCCTAACGAGATAAATGATTTAATAAATCCGCACGAAGTTAATTTGATAAATGAAATTAGTTTTAAAAAAGGTTGTTACATTGGTCAAGAAGTAATTGCACGACTTGATACATATGATAAAGTCCAACGGAAATTGGTTGAAATTACGATTAGCGAAAGATTAAATATTAATGCACCTTTGATAGTGGTAGATGAGTCGGGAAACGAATGCGGTGTATTGACAAGCGTATCTTCACCGGAACTTGTTAGTCCGCAAATCGGATTGGCATTAATTAAAAAGAAAACTCTTTCTGATAATTCTGTTTTGTTTGTTAGAACTACAGATGAGAATATAAAAATTAGAATTTCTGAAGTAAGCTAAACAAAATGAAAATCTACACAAAAACCGGTGATGAAGGAAAAACATCTCTCTTTGGTGGTAAAAAAGTTTGGAAAGATGACTTAAGAATTCGATCATATGGAACTGTTGATGAATTAAATTCCCTTCTTGGTGTAGCTCTTACTGAGATAAAAAATGCGGAACTCAAAAAGATTTTAAGTAGTATACAGCATGAATTGTTTAATCTTGGTTCTGATTTAGCCTCTCCGGAATATAAAGACAGCAAAAATTTTTCTGTTCCACGAATTAATGAAATTAATACGAAACGCCTTGAAGGATTGATTGATAAGATAGATGCAAAGTTATTACCGTTAAAAAATTTTATTTTACCAGGCGGATTAAAAGGCGCCGCATTATTACACCATGCAAGGACAGTTTGCAGGAGAGCTGAAAGAGAGGTAATTTCTCTTTCAAGAATTGAAAAGGTAAATCCAGAAATAAAGATATATTTGAACCGTCTTTCAGATCTATTGTTTGTTCTAGCAAGATTTGAAAATTTTTCATCCAAACACCCTGATGTTGAATGGAAAAAGTAATTTCCCATTCGCGGTTATTATACGGGGGTGACATTGGCTTCGACGGGATTATTTGTTCTTTGAACTGCGCACCGTGTTCTCCGTAGACACGTAAAACGACGGTAAAAAAATAAAAGGCGAATATAACTACGCTTTAGCTGCGTAATTAACGCAGCCGTTCTTCAGCTTCATTCATACCTGGGGTTGAAAGAACGTCGTTTGGTATGATAGCCGAATCGAACTTCCGGATAGAAGAGGCGAAACAAATTTCGGAATAGTCCCGATATAATTTGTCTGTCAATGCTGTCGGGATCAAATTAAATGACAGAATATGTGTGTAGACGTTCATAGGATTGTAATTTCGGACGCGGGTTCGACTCCCGCCACCTCCACTCCATCATTTAAGTAACCCATTATTAAAATGAGTTACTACTCTCAAAAAAAATCAATCACCATTTACCTTATATTTTTATTAAGAAAGTAGTAGTCGGATCGGAAGAAACGGAATTAACTTTAATAAATTTAATAATCTAACAATAGGATTGTATTATGACGAAAACAGAAAGAACACAAATACGCAGAAAAAATAGAGAAATAAAAGACGAACAATGGGTTAAAAATTATTTACATATAGAAACTCACGGTGTATTTGCAAGTTGTGTAGATGATCAAGCATTTATTAATTGGAATCTATTCATATACGAAGAAGAAGAAAATGCTATTTATTTTCATACGGCTGGAAATGGAAGGACGAAAATTAATATTCAAAAAAATCCTAAACTTTGTTTTAGTATAGGAAAGATTGGTGATATTGTTTTTGCTAAAAAGGCATCCGATTTCTCAGCCCAGTATAAAAGTGTTGTATTGTTCGGCAAGGCTGAAATTGTTGTTGATGAAAACAAGTTGATGAGTATATTCAATAAATACTTTATTAAATATGCTGGTAAGTTAAAAAATGGTGTTGATTTTGTTCCTTTTGGTCTTGATGATGCCAAAAAGGCTACACTATTTAAATTGAATATTGAAGAATGGAGCGCTAAAATGAATGATGATAAAAGTTACCAAGATAATCATTAATTATATATTTGAAATGTTATTTAACACTAAATAAGAATCATATAGATATCTTTTTACTAGATCATGGATAGTTCATCAATTTTTTTATTATTTCATCAAATAAATATCGTGCCAAAACCTATTTTTCATTGCTTTAAGAGCTTTATTGCCGTAAATTTGAAATCATTATGAAGCGTTTTTCTTTCACAAAAATGAGCGGTGCAGGGAATGATTTTATATTATTTGATAAAAAAATCAATCCTGATATTGAGTTAACAACCCAAAACATTGCAAAAATGTGTGAAAGACACACCGGAATTGGTGCTGATGGTGTTCTTTTAATTTCTGATCTGAAGAATTTTGCGTTCGAGATGAATTACTTTAATGCTGACGGTACCACTGGCAGTCTTTGTGGCAACGGGGCCCGTTGTGCCATAAAGTATGGAAATGAAAGCGGCAGAATTTCTAATGACAAAATTTCATTTTTAGCCAATGGTGTTGAATATTACGGTCAACTATTGGATAACGGACTGGTTAAGTTTTTTTTAGATCGTCCACAGAAGATGAAACAAAATTTTATGATAAAAGCGTGGAATCAGTTGATACCTGCTTCTTTTGTTAATACCGGTTCCCCGCATGTTGTAATAAAATTTAATGATGTTCTTAGAAATCCGGCTGATCCAAATTCGTATTATGATGATCTTGATACTTTTCCGGTTTACGAACTAGGCAGAGAAATTCGTTATCACAAAGATTTTGCACCTCATGGTACAAATGTGAATTTCATAAGTATTCATGATGGACAAGTTGATATTAGAAGTTACGAGCGCGGTGTAGAAAATGAAACGCTTTCTTGCGGAACCGGAACAGTAGCCGCTGCTTTATTAGTTTTTGTAAAAGAAAATTTTAATCCGCCTCTAAAGTTGCATCAAAAAAGCGGAGATGTATTAATGGTAGATTTCAAAATAAAAGATCAAAAAGTGCAGGAACTGTCATTGACCGGTCCTGCTAAAATAATTTTTAATGGTGAAATTACAATTTAATTGAGGGATAAATGAGTAAAGTTATTTTTTCCATACGCTACAATATTTTTCCGGAAAAACGAGAAGAATACTTAGATGTTGTTCGCGAATTAAAAAATATTGTTAAAGCAGAAGGATTAGAGACCTATTCTGTTTTTGAACAAAAAAATAAACCGAATAATTTTGAAGAAGTATATATATTCAAAAGCCAAGAAGCTTATGAAAATTTTGAAGATAATACAGACGAACGGATTGATATTCTAATGACAAAACTTTCCGATATGATAAAAGAACAAACTACTCAGTACACAACATTGTTCGAAGTCAATAACGTATAACCGAAAGATACTGGCTATCAAATTTTTTTCTGCCCGCCTAATTAATTCGGGAATTAAAAATGTTTGAATATGTTGGTGCAATACATATACACTCAATTTATTCTGACGGCTCTGGTGAAGTAAAAGATATCGCTCAATTTGCCAATGAATCGGAGCTGGATTTTTTTATTCTTACTGATCACAACACTCTCCGTGCTCTTAAAGAAGGATTCGAAGGGTGGTATTCAAATACACTTGCATTAGTCGGCTGCGAAATAAACGATAAGGAAAATAAAAATCATTATCTCGCATTCGGTATAAACGAAACAATTTCTACCCGCTTACCCGCCAAAGAATATGTAAAAAAAGTTAACGAAATGGGCGGAATCGGTTTTTTAGCCCATCCGCACGAAAAAAGAAATTCTATGAAAGAACATCCGCCTTATCCTTGGACTGAATGGAGTTCTAATGATTTTACCGGTATCGAAATTTGGAATCATATGTCCGAATGGATGGAAGGACTAACTGAACAAAATAAATATAATTACTTTGTTCATCCTTTAAGATCAATCGTTGGTCCCAATGTGGAAACGTTAAGAGTCTGGGATTCTTTAAATCTAAAAAGAAAAGTTGTTGGCATTGGTGGAGTAGATGCCCATGCTCATAAAATAAATGTACTTGGATTTGTAGAAATGGAAATCTTTCCTTATAAAGTACTTTTCAAATCAATTCGTACTCATATCTTATGCGAAGAGGAATTAACTATTTCATCTGAAACTCATAAAATTTATAAATCCAAGAAAAATGTTATTCAAGCTTTAGCAGCAGGAAGATGTTTTATCTCTAATTTTTATCATGGAGATGCAAGAGGATTTCGTTTTTATGCTGAAAGTGAGGGCAATCTATATCAAATGGGCGAGGCTGTACCTTTTTCTAAAAAAAATAAATTACTGGTAAAATTGCCCAGTTCATCTGATAAAATTAGATTGATTCATAATGGGGAATTAAAAGAAGAAAAAAGCGGTACAAATGTTGAATTTTTAGCTCCTAAAAAAGGTGTTTATCGGATTGAGGTTTATAATAATCAGAATGCATGGATTTTTTCAAATCATATTAGAATAGGTCTATAATTTTTCTTAGATTTCTCGCCGAATTTTTCCGATTTATCAAAATAAGAGGTTCAAAGTGTTAGAAAGAAGAAAAAAAATCAGCAAAAAACAGATGAAAGAAGACAAACTTGTAACTACTTATTACAAAGCTTATAATTTTTTTATTGAATATCAGGCTAAAATATTAATTGGTACTGCTGCAGTAGCATTAGTAATTGTTGCGATAGTTCTTTTCTCGAATAAAAGAAGTTCCGACAATAAAAATGCGGCGGAATTATTATCCAAAGTTATACCTATTTATGAAGCTGGTCAATTTAAAGAAGCTGTTGATGGAATAACTTCAAGCAGAATTATTGGTTTGAAAAAAATTGTTTCAGATTACGGTAGTACTGAAAATGGTGAAACAGCAAAAATATACTTAGCCAATTCTTATGTGGTATTAGGAAATTTAGATTTAGCTTATGAAGAATATAATTCTTATTCGGGATCCAATCCGTTATTTAAAGCAACTGCATTAGCAGGAAAAGCGGGGTGTGTAGAAGTTAAAAAAGATTATGAAAAGGCTGCTGATTTATATCAAGATGCTGCTAAAGTATCTAAAGGAAATCCAGCCAATAGTGAATATCTTCTAAAAGCTGGAATAGATTTTATTAAGTTGAGTAAAAAAGAAGAAGCAAAATCTGTTTTAGAAACGATAAAAAAAGATTATAAAAATACACCAGCATTTTTTGAATTAGACCGTTATTTAATTCAAGTTGAAAATTTATAATTGATTTAATATTAATTTTTACGAAAATATCCATTCTTGATTTTAAAACAGGCGGTGGGTATATTTTAATTACGATAGAAGGATTAAAAATTTATGGCTGATACCTCCGATTTCAGAAACGGATTAATTATTAAATATAAAAATGAACCATACGTTATTGTTGAATTCCAACATGTAAAACCCGGTAAAGGCGGCGCTTTCGTTAGAACTTCTTTGAAAAACTTAAAAACCGGACGTGTTTTAGATAATACTTTCCGATCTGGTGAAGGTGTTGAAATAATTCGTGTTGAAAGAAGAAAATATCAATATCTTTACAGAGAATCTGCCGGATTAGTTCTAATGGATAACGAAACTTATGAACAGCTAACAGTGGCAGAAAGTATTATTGGTGATGGACAGATTTATTTGAAAGAAGGCGTTGAAGTTGAATTGCTTTTGGACGACAAAGATCAAATCATTTCGGCAGAGATACCTATCTTTGTTGAACTTAAAGTTACAGAGACTGAACCCGGATTTAGAGGTAATACTGCAAGTAACACATTGAAACCCGCAAAAGTAGAAACAGGAGCAAAAATTAGTGTTCCACTGTTTATAAATGAAGGCGATATTCTTAAGATTGATACACGAACCGGGGAATACTTAGAACGAGTTAAAAACTAACGGTTGAGAAAATGGATTTAAATCTACTAAAAAAGCTCATTAAGATTGTTGAGCAAAGCGAGATCACCGAATTCACTGTTCAAGAAGGTGAACTTAAAGTAAAGATTTCAAAAAATTCCAATCAAGCCCCACAAGTTCATTTTCAGCCGGTAGCTGATTATGGAAAACAACCTGCAGGTTTACAGCAATTTACTGCGTCCGCTGAATCAAAATCTGCCGTATCAGCTGAACATACCCAATCGAACTTGCACGAAATCAAATCTCCGATTGTTGGAACATTTTATCGAGCCCCTGCACCGGATGCTGACCCGTACATACAAGTAGGTGATATGGTTTCAGCCGGTTCAGTTCTATGCATTGTTGAAGCGATGAAATTAATGAACGAAATTGAATCTGATATTAACGGCAAGATCGTAAAAATTCTTGTTGAGAATGCTACTCCGGTTGAATACAATCAACCTCTTTTTCTAATTGAAACCGTTTAGTGTTATCAAATCTCTAAGAGGGCAATTTGTTTAAGAAAATTCTAATCGCTAACCGAGGCGAGATAGCACTAAGAATAATTAGAACTTGTAAAGAGTTAGGAATTCCAACCGTAGCTGTTTATTCAGAAATTGACCGTGATTCTTTACATGTTGTCTTTGCTGATGAAGCAGTTTGTATTGGACCTGCCCCAAGCAATCAAAGCTATTTGAAAGTTCCAAGTATTTTATCTGCAGCTCAAATTACAGGCGCTGACGCAATTCATCCCGGTTATGGTTTCCTTGCAGAAAATGCCGAGTTCAGTGAAATATGTGCCGACTCGAATATTAAATTTATTGGTCCAACGCCGGATTCCATTCGTAAAATGGGCGATAAAGCGTTTGCAAAAGAAACTATGCGTAAGGTAGGCGTTCCTGTTGTTCCCGGAAGTGAAGGAGTAATTAAAGACATAGAAGAAGCAAAACTAATGGCTTCTAAGATTGGTTACCCTGTTATGCTTAAAGCATCAGCAGGCGGCGGCGGAAAAGGAATGCGCATTGTCCAGGAAGAAAGTGAAATTGAAAAAGCATTTCAGACAGCCGGCAACGAAGCAGGAGCCTCTTTCTCAAATTCCGATCTTTACATGGAAAAATATGTTGAAAATCCTCGGCACGTTGAAATTCAGGTTTTGTGTGATCAGCACGGTAATTTTTATCAATACGGAGAGAGAGATTGTTCAATTCAAAGAAGGCACCAAAAATTAATTGAAGAATCACCATCGCCATTCATTACAAATGCAGTTCGTGCAAAAATGGGCGAAGCGGCTTTACTTGGAGTTCGTTCGGTTAATTACGAAGGTGCCGGTACAATTGAATTTCTTGTTGACAAACATCAGAACTTTTATTTCATCGAAATGAACACAAGAATTCAAGTTGAACATCCCGTTACTGAAATGGTTCGTAATATTGACCTGATCAAAAATCAAATTTTAATTGCTGCAGGACGTGAAATAGAAGACAAACCGCTCGATCCGCGCGGCCATGCAATTGAATTCAGAATTAATGCCGAAGATCCCGATCATAATTTTAGACCGTCACCCGGACAAATTGAATATTTGCATTTTCCCGGTGGTTTCGGTGTTCGTATTGATTCACATGCGTATAATGATTATGTAATCCCTCCAAATTATGATTCTCTGATTGCTAAAATGATTATCTGGGGAACCGACCGCAAACATGCTTTAGCCCGAGCCCGGCGTGCATTCGAAGAATTTCAGGTTGAAGGTATTAAAACTACTATTCCATTTCATAAAAAAGTCTTGGAAAACGAAAAATTCATTAATGGAGATTTTGATACTTCATTCATAGACAAGCACATTAATATTAACTAACGAGGTTACAATGAACATTCCAGAAAATTTAAAGTACACAAAAGATCACGAATGGATAAAAGTAGATGGTAAGATTGGAACAATCGGCATAACTGATTTTGCTCAAGGTGAACTTGGCGATATAGTTTACATTGATATAGCTCCCGACCTTTCGGAATTAACAATGGGAGAATCTTTGGGGACAATTGAAGCCGTTAAAACCGTAAGTGATATGTATGCGCCGGTATCCGGTAAAGTTCTAGAATTAAATAAAAAACTGAACGATGAACCACAGCTTGTTAATACAGATCCGTACGGAGAAGGTTGGATTATTAAAATTGAATTGAGCAATGCGTCTCAGTTGAATGATCTTCTTGACGCAGCAGCATACAATTCTCAACTTGGTCATTGATTTTTTAGATTATTATTTAAGCAGCAGAATCTACAATTGATTCTGCTGTTATTTTAATTCACTTCACAATCATGCTTCACACACAAAAAATTTTAATACTCGATTTTGGTTCGCAATTCACCCAGCTTATTGCCAGAAGAATCCGCGAAAGCAAGGTGTATTCTGAAATTCATCCTCACACTTATCTTATTGAACAAATTAAAAAAGAAAAACCTGCCGGTATTATTCTATCCGGCGGACCGATGAGCGTAAACGAATCCGGCTCACCAAAAATTTCGCACGAAATTTTCGAGCTTGGTATTCCGGTTCTTGGAATCTGTTACGGGTTACAATTAATGTGCAGATTACTTGGCGGTAAAGTTGAACCTGCTTCCGACCGTGAATACGGCAAAGCTCATTTGGGTATTGTTAAGAATGATCTTCTTTTTAAAGATGTTGATGATGGTTCAGTTATATGGATGAGTCATGGTGATTATGTTACAAAATTGCCGGAAGGATTTTCTCTGACGGCCAGGACGGAAAATTCTCCGCTTTGCGCAATTTCAAATCCACAAAAGAAAATTTACGGAATTCAGTTCCATCCCGAAGTAGCTCACACAATATTCGGCAAAAAAATATTGAATAATTTTTTGTTTGATATATGTAATTGTAAAGCAGATTGGACTTCCAAGAATTTCATAAATACGGTTATAGAAGAAGTAAAACAAAAAGTCGGAAATAAAAAAGTAATTTGTGCTTTGAGCGGCGGAGTAGATTCATCGGTTGCCGCTGTTTTAATTCGTCAAGCAATCGGTGATCAGCTTGTTTGTATTCACGTAGATCACGGCATGATGCGAAAGGATGAAAGTACTTCTATTATTAAAATGTTTAACGATAATTATAAGATGCGTATTGATAATGTTGACGCTTCCCAACTTTTTCTTACACGACTTACGGGGGTTGCCGATCCCGAGAAGAAAAGAAAAATTATCGGCAATACTTTTATAGAAGTATTTGAGACCGAAGCCAAAAAATTTTCTGATGCAGAATTTCTCGTTCAAGGCACTCTTTATCCCGATGTAATAGAATCCGTCTCTGTGAAAGGGGCATCGGCTACCATAAAAACTCATCATAATGTCGGCGGTCTCCCGGAAAAAATGAATTTAAAATTGATTGAACCTTTCAGAGAACTTTTTAAGGATGAAGTTAGAGCAATCGGAAGAGAACTTGGTTTGCCGGATATTTTTGTTAAACGCCATCCGTTTCCTGGTCCGGGTTTAGCAGTCCGCGTTTTAGGAGAGATTACTGTAGAAAGATTAGATATACTTCGCGAGGTTGATTCGATTTTTATCAATGAACTTTTAAGCGCAAACATTTACGATAGAATTTGGCAGGCATTTGCAGTCTTACTCCCGATCCAAACTGTTGGTGTTATGGGAGATGCCCGCACTTATGAAAACGTGATAGCCCTAAGAGCTGTTACTTCTACAGACGGAATGACAGCCGACTGGTTTCGCTTTGATCATGATTTTCTTGAAACAGTTTCAAACAAAATTATTCGTTCTGTTCGAGGAGTTAACCGTGTTGTTTACGATATCAGTTCCAAACCGCCTGCCACAATAGAATGGGAATAAAATAATTTTCAGTTAAATGGGGAGTAACAATGAAAGTAAAAGAACTACCGATTGATGACCGCCCGCGTGAGAAATTATCTTTAAGAGGTGCACAAAGTTTATCTGATGCCGAACTTATTGCAATTCTACTGCGAACAGGAACAAAAGGTAAAAGTGTTATTCAGGTAGCTCAGGAGTTAATACAAAAATCCGGAGGTTTGAATAATCTTACATCACAGACAAGTGAAGCAATACAGAAACATCCTGGCATTGGAAAAGATAAAGCCGCAACATTAATAGCCGCATTTGAAATAAGCCGAAGGGCTGACGCTCAGAAAAAATTATATTCAGTGAAAAAAATTACCTCACCCGGTGATATTGCAGAAGTTTTCATTCCTCTTTTGAGGGATAAAGTTAAAGAAGAATTTTATGTTGTTTGCTTAAATTCCGCTAATAAAATCACAAGGGTCGAATTGGTATCAATAGGCAGCTTAAATTCGAGTTTGGTTCATCCGCGGGAAGTATTTAAAGTAGCAATCGAAAATAATTCGGCAAATATTATTTTGCTTCATAATCATCCAAGCGGGAATACCGAACCTAGTAATGAGGATATTGTTATGACGCGTAAAATGGTGGAAGCAGGCAAGCTTCTTGAGGTACAAGTTTTCGACCATATAATCGTAGCAGGAAACAATTATACCAGTTTGGTTGAAAAAAGAGTAATTTAATTGAAAATAAGTTGATCTAATCGAAAATTTAGTCAAAAAATTCTTATATTTATTTCAGATTTTAACACACCAAAATGAAGGGAGAATTAAGATGAAAAAAATCATCAATATGGGGCTGGCCATAGTTCTCGTTGCAGGAATAATAGGATTTACCGGATGCAGCGGCGTTTCTGAAGAACAAATGGCAGAACTCGATGCGCTTCGTTCCGAAGTAAAAGCGCTTGAGAAAGAAGTTGGGTCGTTAAAAACAGAAAAGGCGGCTATTGAAAGAGAAATTGCAGAAAAGAATGCAAAGCTTGATCAGTGCGCTAAAGAGAAAGCTGAAACTAAAAAGAATCTCGAAAAACTCGGGATGTAATTAAAAAGTTTATAATGACGGAGGTAAAAATGAAAATTTACAAACTATTATTAGCCAGCATGTTTTTTATGCTCCTCTCTGTCAATCTCTTTGCGCAGGATAAAGAAGAAATGACCAAAGAAGAATGGCAGAATGAAATTAATCGTTTAACAGAAAGAAAAGTTTCTCTAACATCAGAATTAAATACTTTAAAGGCAGAAGTTGCTAATCTGAAAAAAATGAGAGACGGCTTAAAAGCATATGATGATTGCATGAACGAACTTTATGCAATGGTCGGTGCTACAAAAGCTGATGTTGATAATTTCAGAAAACAATTAGCGGCATTAACGTCAAAGATTGATGCTCAGCAGGCTCCTAAGGCAGATCGTCAAGCAGAACTTGATGCTATGAAGAAAAATAAAATCAGTGCTCTTCCGGAATTCTTTGATAAGGTTCACAATCAACTTCAAAGAAAACTTGATGCGTGGATTGTTGCCCCGCCTGAAATTAATTACACTGTTGTTAAAGGAGATAACCTTTGGAATATTGCTAAGAAGAAAGAACATTATGCAAACCCGTTTGCTTGGCCGATTATTTATAAAGCAAACAGAGATCAAATTAAGAATCCTGATCTAATTTTCCCGAAACAAAATTTCAAGATTCCGAACTTGACCGAAGAAGAAAAAGCAAAATATGATAAGATCAGAAGAAATTATAAACCGGCACCGCCGACTCAAACACAAAAGCCGGCTACACCAGCTAAGTAAGGAATATTATTTTTTTAATGTCATTACTAATTTTTAAGATAAAGCCCTTTTCATTTTAATTGAAGAGGGCTTTATTTATTTACGGAGGTTTTTACGCAAGTTGAAAAGATTTTTAAACTGGATAATGTTGATCTTCTTTCGTTCATCGGTATTAATGACGGAAATATTAAACCATTGGAAGAAAGGTTTAATACTAATATTACTGTTCGAGGCGATGTAATTTATGCTCAGGGGATACAAGAAGAAGTGGATGCTGTTGAGAAAATTATCAAAGAAATGATTTTTGTTCTTAACACAACAGGAAAACTTCAGCCCGGCGACGTTTATACTATTATTGATCTTACACTTCAAGGTAAAGAAATTATAAACGGCAATGATTATGATAATATTGTTCTCTACTCAAAAAAGGACGTAATTAAAGCTAAAACACCGAACCAAATTGTCTATGCTAAAAGTGTTCGAGAAAATGATATTTGCTTTGCGATTGGTCCTGCAGGAACAGGAAAAACTTATTTAGCCGTTGCATTTGCAGTATCGGCATTAAAAAAAGGAACAGTAAAAAAAATAATTCTTGCGCGTCCTGCGGTTGAAGCAGGGGAAAGTTTAGGATTTCTTCCCGGAGATTTTAGAGAGAAGATTGATCCGTATTTAAGACCGTTGTACGATGCACTTGAAGAAATGATTCCTACAGAACAATTGAGAAATTATCTTGAGAAAAGTGTTGTAGAAATAGTTCCGTTGGCTTTTATGCGCGGCAGAACATTGAACAATGCTTATGTTATACTTGACGAAGCACAGAACGCTACAGGTATGCAGATGAAGATGTTCCTAACTCGATTAGGACCGAATTCAAAATCAATTATTACCGGGGATATTACACAAATAGATCTGCCAAGTTATTCTCAAAGCGGATTAGTACAGGTAAAAGAAATATTAAAAAGTGTTGATGGAGTTGGCTTTGTCTATTTTGATAAAGGTGATGTGGTTAGACACAAATTAGTTAAAGATATAATCAACGCTTACGAAAAACATTATAATAATAACGGTAAAAGCGTTTAAACATTTTTGTGGATTTTACTATTATTCTAACCATCTTTTCTTAAATATTATTATTGTTTAATATGGCTTAAGAATGTCAAAGAAAAAAGTTCTTCTTAGCTTTGTTGGAACCAATGATGCGGGTAAACTATTATCAAATTCTGATGGCGCTATCCTAACTGCTCTGAAGAATGAGAAATTTGATGAAGTTATTTTAATTTGGAATGAAACAAAGGTCGGAACATATCAATACTCGGAAATTGTGAGTTATCTTTCTTCGGAAATTCTTAAAAGGAAACTATCTAAAAAAACTCTTGAACATCAGATAGTCCTAAAAGATATTACAGACCACAATGAAATTTATTCATCACTGAAATTATTCACTGATTCACTACCTAAAACAGATTTTATTAAATACTCGGCAGCTATTTCCTCAGGTACACCATCCATGCAAGTCTGTTGGATTTTACTTGCTGAGTCTGGAGATTTCTCTGAAGAATTCCCATTACGACTTATTAAAGTAAAGGACCCGAAGTTTGGAAAATCTTTAAACATAGTTGTCAAACTATCATCGGCTCTTCCCAGAATTATTCGCTTAAAAGAGGAGGTTATTTCCTTAAAGCAGGACCTCATTCCTGTAGCAGAAGTAAATATTCAAAAAGGTATTCTTAAAATACGTGCTCAAATAATTTCTCTTACACCTATTGAATTTTGTTATTATAGATATTTTGCGGAAAGAGCCAAGAATAATTGTGAAACAGAAAAATATTATGGGTTTAGCATATCACTGGCTTTTATGAAAAAGATTTATTCGTACCATGAAGAAAGTTTCCCTTCTTTGGATCTTAATCGAGAAGATTTACGAAAAATGATAAAATCTCAGAGCCAGATGCCGATCACAACTTTTAGAGGTAATGTTTCAAAGATAAATCGCAAAATAAGAGAATACTTAGATAATGAGACTCTCATAAGCAACTTTTCAATATCAATAGAAGGGAAAAGAGGGGCTAAATTTTATTCTATCAAAACTAGTCCAGCTAAAATCATAATTAATTAAAATAACTATCTTTATTCATTTGCTGTCATCCTATAGCTGCGTTGCAACAACGTTGCAAAGTTATTTGGTGACAAATTCACACTTAGATTTACAGTTAAAAGATGGAGTGTTGAGTGGGCAATCAAATAATTTCAAAAATCATCAAGTCGGAATCTTTACCAAATAAACTTGTAAATAATTCTTATCACTCCGCAGCTAAACTAATTGATGATTTAGTAGATCAAAATAAATCATCTTCTCTTTTTGATATCCAAATATTAAAAAAGGCACAAGCAGGAATACATGATATTTTTACATCTGGTTATAATGTAACCAAAACCAGTGTTTTAATTCCAGTTGGCCTTTGGGGTCTGAAAGCGGGCTACAACTTCCCAGATATGGATATCTCCTTGTTAGGCATTGGTAACCATCGTTTTTTTCTTTTCCACAGCGCATTAGGTTTAGTTACATTAAGATATTTCTATAAACAATGGTTGTTGAAATCAACTGACAAAAGTTTTACTAATAGAGTCACAAGAAAAGTTTCCGGAATGATTTTAGGAACCTACTCTATTGGTGTTGGGATCCATTTAGCTGTAGATATATTCCAGCCAAAGTCTATCGTTTTTCCATTTTTCGGTTCGCTTGTAGATGGAACTCTTGTAGATGATAATATCTGGCTTCTTGGTAACTCTCTTTGGGCATTTAAGATTGGCCATGATATAATTACTCTTACACTCGCAGATGAACTTGAAACAGCAAAAAAGTATGTGAAGAAAAGATTTGGGCAACAACTTAATTATAATGAACTGGAGGTCATAAAATGATTTTTATGTTAGGACTGGAAAAACTTTCGAAGGAAGAAAAGGTATCTGTTCTTTCTCAAGTTGAAGTATTAAATACTATGACATTGATTAACGATTCTTTGCAGAAAAATTCAAAAAAAGGGAAGGAGTTCCTTCTCAATTTTTCTTCTAAATTAACTGAGAAACATTTTCCCGACTTTAGTAAAAAAATCATAGATCTGAATAATACATCTGATTGGGATGCTGAAGTTATGAAAAACAAAATTGCACAAAAGTACAAACAACTTTGCGACTTAACTGAGGATCAGTTAAACACATTATTTACTGAGAAGATTAAGAAACTTGCCAACTTTGATATAAAGGTAAGTAATGAAATTTTAGCAAACGGGATTGTTCACCGAGTAGCCAAAGCTATGAAACTAGACACTCGATTGTACTTGAATAATATAGCACTCGAAAATGCTGTTTTTGAAGAATCAATTAAGGAACAGCTTGAGCTGATTAAGAAAAATGTTAACAGTATGAATCCCGATGAACTAAATAAGCTTGAAGAACTTTTGGATATCGAATTAAAAAAACTCGATGAGTGTCAGAAAGACGCGATCAAGAACGCGCTCAAGATTGAGGAGCTATCAGCAAAGGCGATGATTTCATTTATCAAAACTCTATCAACTGCAACAGCAATACAAGTAATTCTTGGGAGTTTTGGATTTGGATTCTTCCTTTTCTTAACAACATTCATGAAAGCTTTTGGTCTTTTGCTTGGCTTGTCCTTTTCTTTTGGAACATATGCTGCGGTAACATCAGCATTCGGATTCTTTCTTTCATTTCCGTTTTTACTAATTACCTTTTTTGTATCTACAGGTTTTATAGTTAAACTTACAAACAATAAAATTGATGATGAGATTTCAAAGCTTTTGATCCTTATTGGAAGGAGTAAGTTATATTCGAACAAATATGATTAAAAAAATATTAGGATTTATATGAAAAACATTTTGTTGTTTAATGAAACACTCAATGATTTACTGTTTAATGAAAAGTACGATCAAGCTTATTTAACATGTTTAGAAATATTACCGTTTGAGGATGAAAATCCTTTTGTTTATGCAAAAACGGCTGAAGTTTTAATGCTTCTGGGAAAGTATGATGATGCTATTGATTTTTTCAAAAAGGCTATCATTTTATATTCAGAGAAAAGTCAGAATGAAGCTATTTCTTGTTTAAATCAAATTATTAATATTATTAATCTGGATAAAAACTTAATAGACTACAAAAATTTATTAATAGAAATGACTGGTAATTCACAAATATCAAAATATACTATTGGTAGTAATATTACTATTTATGATAATCTTCCTGAAATCCACATTGATAATTTTATTTTTAATAGATTTTATAACGATAAGCTAGATGACATGATCTCTCACTTGATATATGCTATGAAAATTTCTAAAGAATTTGATCTAGAAACAATGCATGATGAAACATATCCAATAAATGCTTTATATATTTGGTCAACATTCCCCAACTCAGAGATAATTAAGAGAATCCAAAAAGTATCTCTTTATAGGTTAGGAATAATGTTAAACCTAAAAAAGGCTTATAAGCAAGCACAATATTTTTTGATTCAATCAATTATGGTTGATCAAAATTATTTTGTAGCATATTCTGAGTTAGGTGATTCTTTTCGAGGACTTGGAGAATACCATGTCGCCGTACTCCATTATGAACATGCACTTAATATCCTTAAGAACACCAGTGAACATGACTTGTTCAATATTGCTGATAAAAAAGCTTTCTTGGCGGAGAATTATTATGGACTCGGAATTTGCTATTATATGATGGATAAAATTGATTTGGCTAGAAGGTATATTCAAAAAATGAAAGATGTTGATGAAGATGATTTATTTTTTGGATATGTATTTGATGATTATACTGATTCAGAAATATTGTTAACCAAGATTTCAAAACCAAAAAAAAATGGTTCTCCTCAAAAGAATTTTGAAAATCAACAAACAGATAATGAAGTTCTTTTAATAAAGGAAAGATTTGATTCAGCAAAAAAGAAATTAGCTAATAATATTTTTGAGAAATTTCCATTTTTAAAATATTTAAAACCGTATAGTCAAGATCAGCTCATCGAAGCAGAAATAATATTTATAGGGTCGTCTAAAAACCAAAACAACTTATGTGATATTATTATTCAATATTATAACAACATACTTGAGAAAGAATTATTACCTGATATTGTCCGCAAAATTGAGGCTTGGTTTTTATCTAAAAGATTATCATTTAATGATATCAAAAAAGAATATTTGCTGGATAGTAGAAAATCTTTGGAATCGTATAAAAAACTTTTGTCGCACTACCACGTTAAGGAATTTTATCAAGATACATACAATGCCGAGTTGACCGATTATCTTTCTCATGGTAAATTCTTACAAGAATACATAAACTTTCAAATAAACAGAAATATGGCTACTCATGAAAAGGCTGATTTTGATGATGCGAACACCGTTAGAAATATTGTCTTAGATGGAGGTTTATTTAGGAACCTGATAAGCGCAATAAATTCTTAAAATATTTTGAAATATTTTTAATAAAAATTTTTTATGAGATTTCTAAGCTGCTTATCATAATCGGAAGGCTCATTTTAATAGACTAATATTTATTGGATATAAAATAATGGGATCATTCGGCAGTTCTATTACTAATAACGGTTTTTCAGATACCGCTAATCTAATACTAAGAAATGTTTTTGATGAAGAAAAATGTAAAATCCAAGTGGATTTTGAAAAATTTGTTTCTTCAGTACGATTTGGCTTCCAAGTGTTATTAAGCTATGAATCGGATAAAAATAGGTTAATGGAGGTAATAAATAATTTTAACTCTACAGCAAAATCTTCAGAAGCATTTTTTAACGTATATAATAATTTTAGAAATGTTTTTAATAGGTTATCAAAAAATAATCAGACACTAATATTTAATCAAAATTTACTATCAAAATTAGAAGATCCAAAATTAAATCTAAATATAATTGAGAATGTAATGATGTTCTTAGGTAAAACATTTGCAAAAGAATTATTTCAAAATAAAGATATTCTTTATTGGGCTGGTCGATACTACCAAGTTATTAAAATCAACTATGATAAAAGTTTGAAATTACACGCAGCCGCCTATAAATTACAAATGATACAATCTTTCTATCAAATGCTTCTAATCTTTTCAAAAATTAATAATCGTAAAAAATTCGATATGCTAGCTAACTCTGCATTACAAAATGAAGAGTGGACGGATGCTCATTTAATTATAGCGTCTTGTTATGTAAACGATTTTCATGATTATGAAAGAGCTGAATACATTTATAAATACACATTGGATTGTATTGATCGGATTTATTTTGAAACCGAAGAGATGAGAGAGGAGCTAAGAACATCAACACAGCAGGCTCTTCGAAGCTTATATAGAATTCATCGAAGAGAAATGGATATTATGGACAAAAAATCTGACCTATTAAGAGACCTGGCAGATTCAATAATAATTGACCAAAAAAATCCCGTTCATATGGATAATAGCACAAAGAATTACCTTAGAGCCAGAGATCTTTATTTTTCTGAAGAGGAGGAAGAAATATTAGATAATGAATATATAGCCATGAATACTTTTGAATTTAAATATGAAGAAGAAAAATATATATCGCAAATGCGTAGAGAGAACTATGAGTCTTTGTCAGCAAAGCTTCTTACTATTCAATCTGAATTTGAAAAATCGCTTGATGAAATGAAAGCGGAAGAAAATAAACTCAATTACTATTATGAAGATACAATCAACAAATTGCATGAGGAAATTCAAAAATATGCATGTGAAAGCCAAAAAGATATTTCATATTACAAATGCAAATTAAATGAAGAATTTTCTTGGACTAATAATCTTTCTAATGATGGTAAATTATTCTTTGCAACAGCTGAATATTTATTTCAAAGGGGAAACGATTTAACAATGGATTACGCTCCTATTATGGTCGAATATTGTAAAGTGTTAGAGATTGAGTTAAATAAAAAGATCTTGAATAAACTTGAAGTCTGGTGCAAACAATATAACGTAATAATTCAAACTGGCCCTAATCAGACTAATAAATTTTCAAAAGTTACACTTGGTAATTTCTCTTTTATATTCCATGATAGAAACTTTCTAAAGTTCTCAGAAAGCATATCTAATTCCTTCAAAGATTCTATTGATGATCTTACAAAGGTCATTAAATCAGTTGTCGAATTAAGAAATTCTTCTGCACACATTCATGCAACAACAAAAGAAAAAATCCTAGAAATTCGTAGTATTTTATTAAACGGCAAAGTTTTATCTAAATTTATCAGTGATTTGCTTTAATGATTTAAGTTTTCCCCTGTTTTATAGATGGAGATAAAAAGGATTATATGAGAAGGCCTTATTATTATTGGTTGCTTAATAATATTTACTAAATACATTTGTAGAAAATCATAGCATAGAATTTATTGACATTATATGGAGTATATACGTCAATGGATGTTTTGTTTATAGGGAACGGAATTAATAATATTAAAATGAGTTATAATTGGGAAGATTTATTAAGGGATTTAATTCTTGACTTGAAAATATCAGCTCCCAATAACCTGAAAGAAAAGCCATTTCCTCTTTTATATGAAGAAATATTCTTAAACTCCGTAAGACAAAATGGAAACAATGAAAACATTATTAAGGAAATTATTAGAACAAAAATAACTCAATTGAAACCTAATGCTATACATCAACAAATTGCTAATACAAATTACGAGCATATTATAACAACGAATTATGATTATATTCTTCATAATGCACTTGGTATAATCGAAGCAGATATAAAAAACATTGGATTATCAAAAGAATCTAAGTATAGCATCTTTAGACATAATATTTTAAAAAGCACAAAGGTTTGGCAAATTCATGGTGAGATAAACAACCTAAATTCAGTAACTCTCGGTTACGAGCACTATGGTGGTCACATACAACATATTAAAAATTACATAGAAAAAGGTTTTGCTTCAGAGAAAACGAAGATTGAACCAATATCTAAACGCATTGAAAATAAAATTAAATTTTCTAATGAAGCACATTCGTGGATAGATTTGTTTCTTTCAAGGAACATCCACTTCTTGGGTCTTACTCTTGATTTTATTGAAACTGATATTTGGTGGTTAATAACTCACCGGGCAAGAAAAAGATTATATGATGCAAATTACAGAAACAACAAATTAATTTATTATTGCCCTGAGAAATATCATAGCAAATCTTCGGCAAAATTTGAGTTATTAGAAGCTAACGATGTGGAGGTAAAATTCTATGAAATTGATCATACTATTGAATACTATGAAAAAGTACTTAGCCAAAAAGATTGAATATCTGCGAATTAGAAAGGACTTTATTAAGTTATTCCGTTACCGTAAATCATTATGTTTGGTACAAAAAGCCAAAAGTGATCAGTAAACTTTTCATAGAATTTTAAATATGAGTTCTTATTTTGGTAATGCTATTCCCAGATTAATTATACAACAAAAAAATTCCCTTGAAAGTTTGTAGTAAAAGAGAAAAAGCATATCAGATGTTCCTCATAGGTCTAAATTTAAAATTGTAACTCATAAATGCTTTTTACTCTCATTCCAGTATTTATCCATTTCAGCTAACGTTGATTCGGTTAACTTTTTCCCGGATTCTTTTATTTTCTTTTCAACGTAACTAAACCTTGCAATAAACTTTTCATTTGTT
>VEPI01000128.1 GCA_012026935.1 Melioribacter sp.
CTTTTGATCTTCTGCGTGGTAGTTTTTTCAAATTCCCTTTCTCGAATATAAAATTTCTTTATCTGCTTGTAAGAAGAAAGTTGTTTATTAGTCTTTTCAATTTCTTCTGAAATTGTTTTGTGCAGCAATTCATCATTAATTTTTGTTTTGCTTGTTTCAGCTAATTCAATAAACGCTTCTGCATCAACTACTATTTGTGCGGAAATTATTTCTCCTTGTTTAGAATCTTCTTCTCCGGATACAAGGGCTTCCAAAATAAACGGGCTGCGTGTTAAAATGTCCTCCACTTCTTCAGGAAAAACATTTTTCCCGCTTTTAGAGATAATCACATTTTTCTTTCTGCCGTTGATGTGTAAGAAACCGTCTTCATCAATAAAACCTATATCCCCTGTCTTAAACCAATTACTTTCAAAAGTATCTTCTGTTGCTTTTTCATTCTTATAATAACCTAGCATAACATTTGGACCTTTAGCCCAAATTTCTCCGCTTCCGTTTTCATCCGGATTACTAATCTTGATTTGCACATTGGGTAGAGGAATTCCGGCTGCATCATCCTTAAAATTATCAATTCGATTTAAAGCTAAGATAGGTGCGGTTTCTGTTAGTCCATACCCTTGAATAAAATTAAAACCAAATTCTCTTAATCCTTTTGCAACTAGTGGATCTGGTGCGGCACCACCCGCAATAAACATCCGCACAGAACCGCCGAACTTTTGATGAAGTTCATGAAATATTTTTTTCTTTACATCATTTAATCCAATAATAGTAAATAGGTTCGTAAATTTTACAAGCGGCGGGACAATGATTGATTTCACTTTATCGTCTTTTATCCCTTTCATAACTCGCTTAAACATTTTATCATAAAGCAAAGGAACAGCTAACAATATAGTCGCTTTCACTTTCTGAAGATCATCCACAATTGTTTTTAATGACCTTGCATAATGAACCGACGATCCGCAATACAGCGGGCACATCATTCCGCAAGTGCACTCATATGTATGATGCATCGGCAGCACAGATAAGAAACGATCCTTATCATCAATCAAAACGAGACTTACCATATCAGTTAGATTGGAAGCTAGATTTTTTTGAGATAACATTACACCTTTAGCACGTCCTAGTGACCCTGATGTAAAAATTATTTCTGCAAGATCGTCCGGATTTATTTTAGGCAGTGCATCTGGGTGAAGTGGTTTAACTTTTCTAATTAATTCAGCCATCTGAAGAAAATCTTTTTCTTCTCCTGTAGAATCCATACAGATAAAATGTTTTAACTTTTTCAAGAAGTTTCTTCCCTCTGCCATAATTCCGGAATAACTGCCAGAAAAAATTATTGCTTCCGAATCGGATTCATGAATTATGTTCATAATCTCGTTAGTGGTAAGATTTTTGTCTATCGGAACCATAACATAATTGAAACACAAACCTGTTAAAAATCCAACTGCCCATTGAACACGATTCTCGCCGATGATTGCGATATGAGTTCTTTCTTTAATGCCAAGATCTCTTAAAGCCGTGCCAAATCTTAAAATATTCTCCAGCAGTTCTCGGTAGGTTACCTTATTGATTGGAGTATCATTCAAATCTTCAAGTGCAAGTTTTGTACTGAAATTCTTTGCTGATTGTAAAATCATATCCTGGATGGAAATGATGTGCGGAACAGCGTTGAGCTTAATTTCCTTTTTCATGTCTGATCTATTTTTGTTGTGAATGATCGAATTGCTCGAGAAGAACAAAAAACAGTTAATGATAAATATCTTAATTACTTATTTCGTGTTAGCTATTTCCGTTAATATATTTTTCAATAATCTATAGAATTTATCAACATCAGCGATCTTCACTTTTTCATCCGGAGAGTGTGCACCTTCAATAGTAGGACCGAAAGATACCATTTGAAGTCCGGGATATTTATCACCTAAAATTCCACATTCCAATCCAGCATGAACAGCTTTTAATTCCGGTTCTTTAGAAAATAAATCATTAAAAACTTTTTTGGATATTTTTAATAATTTAGAATCCATATCAGGCTGCCATCCGGGATAACCGTCACCAACTGTAACTTCAGCTCCGGCTAAATCAAATACTGCTTTAACACTTTTGGCAATATTTTTCTTAGCGCTTTCAATTGAACTGCGTTGGCTGGTTCCTATCTTTAGTTTATCACCTTCTACTAAAACAGTGGCAAGATTTGTAGAAGTCTCAACAAGTTCCGGTATTTGTGCATTCATTGCCATAACACCATGCGGCATTCCTAATATTGTATTGACAGCATTTGCAGAAAATTGTTTTGTATAAACTTTAGGATAAGTTTTAACAGCAGCATCATCTCTTTCAAAATTTATTTTAATGTTATCGTCTCTTAACCTAAATTCTAAAACAGTCTCAATCGTAAATTCATTTATCAATTCGCGTACAGATGCATCATCTTCAGTGTTTAGGAAAATTACTGCTTCTGCTTCGCGCGGTATTGCATTACGCTTAGAACCGCCATTAATAAAAGCAAGTTGATAATCATATTTTTCAAGCATGCTTAATAAAAGCCCAATGATTTTAATTGCATTTGCTCTTCCGTCGGAAATATTAATACCCGAATGCCCGCCTTTTAAACCCGAAACATTAATTGTGAACGGGACATAACCTTTTTTAGGTTCTTCATATTCTATCTTAAAAGTTCCGACAGAGTCCATCCCGCCAGCGCAGCCGACATAAAAAGCTCCATCTTCTTCCGTATCAAGATTCAACAGCATTTTTCCCGTTATGAAATCTTTTTTTAAATTGTTTGCACCGGTCAAGCCGGTTTCTTCATCAACTGTAAAAAGTAATTCTAATGGTCCATGGTTAAAATCATCATCTTGTGATGCGGCTAAAGCTGCCGCAGCACCAATCCCGTTATCTGCGCCTAAAGTTGTTCCATCGGCTTTGATCCATTCACCATCCCGTAAAAGTTTTATCGGATCTTTTGAAAAATCATGTTTAGTATCTTTATTTTTTTCACAGACCATATCAACATGACTCTGAAGAACAACTGTCTTTTTGTTCTCAAATCTTGGTTTAGCCGGAACGAAAATCACAATATTTCCTACTTCATCTTCTTTCATATCAAAATTATTTTGTCCCGCAAAATTTCTGAGGTATAAGCGGATTCTTTCTTCATTTTTTGATGGTCTTGGAATTTGACTAATCTCAAAAAATCTTTTCCACAAATTTATTGGTGTGAGTCCTTCTATGGCTGATGTTAACATTTTTTACTCCAAATTTTAATTGTGACGGATATTAAGAATATCTCCGTCTTTAACTATATACTCTTTCCCCTCTAGTCGCCAAGCACCGGCATCTTTACATTTTGCAAATGAACCATTTTTTATAAAATCTTCATAGTGAACAACCTCTGCTCTGATGAAACGATTAAAGAAATCTGTATGAATAACTCCCGCAGCCTGCTGAGCAGTATAATTTTTTTTAATTGTCCAAGCACGGCATTCGTCTTCACCTACAGTAAAGAAAGATTGAAGTCCAAGCATTTCGTAAGATGTTCTTAATATCTTGCTTAATGCCGATTCTTTAATTCCGTAATCTTGCATAAAAACCAATTGATCTTCATCGCTCATTTTAGAAAGCTCCAATTCTATTTTTGCAAAAAAAGGAATTAAAGCCGCATGCGATTTATTTAATTTCATTTTTAATTTTTCAATTTCCGATTCTACTGCTGAGATTGAATTCTCATCATAGTTGATAGCGATTCCAAGCTGCTTGATTGTAAGCAATTGATAGCCGGATAATAATTTAACTTCATTCTCATCAAGATGAAGAGTTCTTAACGGAAATTCCTTTTCACAGTGAGCTAAACATTTTTCTAATGTTAGAATTTCCCGTTTCATTTTTTCATCTTTAGTTTTTAATACATCTCTTTTCAGTTTTTCTATTCGTGTCTCTAAAAATGCAAGATCGGAAAGAAGATATTCTGTTTCCAGAAATTCTATATCACGCAACGGGTTTATACTTTCCATAGGATGAGAAACCGACAGATCTTCAAAACCACGGATGATATAAAATATCGCATCGTTATTTCTGACCGCATTAAGAAAAGTTGAAGTGATTTTAACTTTGTTATCTTCCGACATTTTCAAGCCGGGTATATCAAAAACTTCTATTGTAGCGTTTACTTGTTTTTTTGGGTTGAAAATTTTAGTGAGTTGATTTAATCGTTCATCCGGAACTTTTACTACTTCGATTGAAGCTTCTTCTTTCGACGCAGCTTCGATTTCTTTCTTTGCCAGCGTATTAAATAAAGTTGTCTTACCAGAAAATTGTAATCCTACCAAACCTATTAGCATATTTCATCTCAATATTTAGAGTAAACAATTACTATTTAAAATATAACTAAATTTTGATGGAATTGAATAACAACTGTAATGAGAGTAAATGTAAGATTAAGAAATAATTTGAGTGTGAAGAGCAATCTCTTCCAATACCGAACTTACTTTTAAGCATTCGTTCAACTCGCCATTAAAAACTTGTGTTTTCCCTTTAACGTGAGCTTCAAAAGCGTAAGAACGTGCTTCTTCATAGCTGCATTTTACAGCTTTTATTATTTGATTTATTACATCATCGAAGCTGTGCCAATCATCATTAAATAAAATAACTTTGTACGGCAACCCAACCGTAACTTCTTCATCGGATTCGGGCTCAGATATTCCGTGTGGACTTTCTTCGTTCATATTCTTCATCAATTCTTATTCAATTTATAAAATTGCCTCACAAAAATAAATTTTAATTATATTTGTTCAGCGAAAGGGTTTGATTATTAATTTGTTTCTAATCATTTACGTAAATTGATTTTAAGGAGGATAAATGAAAATTGCTGTTTGTGTTAGCCATGTTCCCGATACTGCAGCTAAAATTAATATCGGAAGTGACGGCAAAACATTAGATCCCAATGGTGTTACATTTATTGTAAATCCGTATGATGAGTTTGCTGTTGAAGAAGCATTAAAAACTAAAGAAAAAATTGGCGGTGAAACTGTTGCGATAAGTTTAGGTACTGATGCGAATAAGGAAACTTTGCGCAAGGTTCTTGCCATGGGTATAGATAATGCGGTTTTATTAAAAGATAATAATTATCGTGATTCTATTTCTGTTGCAAAAGCACTTGCTGAAGAAATCAAAGCTCAAAATGCTGAACTGGTTTTCTTTGGCAAACAATCCGTAGATTTTGATAATTCAGTTGTAGGACAGCTTACAGCCGAATTTTTGGGTTACAATTGTATTTCAGTTGTTGTAAGTTTTTCTTTGGAAGGTAATAAGATTACTTGCGAACGCGAGATTGAAGGCGGTAAAGAAATTGTAGAGACAACGCTTCCTGCTTTGATTACTGCGCAGAAAGGATTGAATGAACCAAGATATGCTTCGCTAAAAGGAATTATGGCTGCAAAGAAAAAAGAAATTATAGAAAAACAGCCAACTGCTGCAAATAATTCTGTAGAAATTATTTCAATGAAAAAACCCGCTCCAAAACAAGCCGGTAAAATTCTCGGTACAGATGCAACTGCAGTACCTGAGTTGGTCCGTTTATTAAGACAAGAAGCAAAAGTCATTTAAGGAAAAAATATTATGGCAAATAAAATTTTAGTTTTTATAGAACAGAGAAACGGCAAAATAAAAAAGTCATCACTAGAAGCAATTAAAGCCGCTTCCGATATGGCACAAAAACTTTCCGGATCGGTAGAGGCAATTTCCATTGGTAATGAAATTGAAAATTTAGAAAATGTCGGCGGGTTTGGTGCCGGCAAGGTAATTCATTTTAAAAATGCTGATCTAGAGAATTATTCTCCAAGCGCTTATGCAGATATAATCGCAAAATATTCAAGTGAAAATAGTATTGACATATTTTTCTTTGCCGCTAGTTCTATGGGCAAAGATTTAGCACCGCGTGTTGCAGTCAAAACAGATTCCGGACTTGCAATGGATTGTATTTCATTAAACTGTGAAGCAAATAATGTTGTTGCTACGCGGCCGATCTATGCAGGCAAAGCATTGATTGATGTAAAGTTAGCTTCTCCCAAAAAGGTTTTTGCACTTCGTCCTAATGTTTTTAATTCCGGGGCACCAACAGATAAAAAAGCGGAAGTTTCTACTGTGAACGTTGGTACACCAAATCTGAGCGTTAAGGTTATTGATATAAAAAAATCCGAAGGTAAAATTGATGTAGCAGAAGCAGATATTATTGTTTCCGGTGGACGCGGTATGAAAGGTCCTGAACACTTTAAGCTTGTTGAGGATTTAGCTGAAGTTCTTGGTGCTGCATCAGGTGCTTCTCGTGCGGTTGTTGACGCAGGTTGGCGTCCTCATTCCGAACAAGTTGGACAAACAGGCAAAACTGTTTCTCCAAGTTTATATGTTGCATTAGGAATCTCCGGTGCAATCCAGCATTTGGCCGGAATGCGCTCTTCAAAGTATATTGTAGCAATCAATAAAGATAAAGATGCACCGATCTTTCAAGTAGCTGATTATGGAATTGCCGGGGACGTTTTTGAAGTTGTGCCGGCAATGATTGAAGAAATTAAAAAAATTAAATCGTAGAAGGTTAATTGCACAAAGTACAAGTTGAAATATTAGGTTTGTCGGCAAGTCCATCGGCGGGCGGGGCTTATGCGCTGTTACTAAAAGAAGTGTTTGGAATTCGCCGCTTGCCAATAATTATTGGTCAGTACGAGGCACAGTCAATCGCATTAGAGATGGAAGGAATAAAACCTCCCCGCCCACTTACGCATGATCTTCTTAAAAGCGTTATTGATAATCTTGGTGCAACAATTAATGAAATAATAATTAATGAGTTAAGGGAGAATACATTTTACGCTAAAATCAAACTTGAGATTGCTACGTTAACAAATGAAATTGATTCGCGTCCAAGCGATGCAATTGCACTTGCAGTACGTACCGGAGCTCCTTTATATGTTGCAGAAGAAGTTATGAAGATCGCTGCATTCGTTCCTTCAAGCGAAGATTCCGACGATGAATTCAATGAAGCACATAATCCCCCGACCGAATCAGACACCAAAGGACCTAAGAAAAATTTATCAGAGACAAAATTGGCGCAATTACAAGATCTGCTTAGAGAAGCAATTGATAAAGAGGATTATGAAAGAGCCGCTAAATTAAGAGATGAAATAAATAAATTAGGCGGTAGTACAAATTAATTAAATACCACTTTCCCAATTTCACATTCCAAACATTTATTTTTTGAACAATAATTCCTAAATAGTTCAATCATTCCCTGAGCCATTACTGTTCGCTTAACCTGGCTAGTAAGATTCAAAGCTTCGGCAACTTCAGTTATGATTTGATTTTCCGACCTTTGTTCGTAAATACTATAAAGATTTGTTATTTTTTTTGAAAGTACGGCATTGCCGAATATTTCGAAATAAACCGCGTAGAATGGTATAATTACATTTACAACAATTTCATCAGCTCGTGAAGCACCTACAAAATATTTGATTTCACCGCTTGCAGCTCGATCAAATACATAATGATTTTTCCAATAACCGTCCGATTTAATTACGAATAATGAGCGTAAAGAATTTATCAAAACATTGAGGTTGTGTATCTCGGCAATTTTTTTAGACATTATTCCAATCAAATTATTATGCAGTAATTCCTTAAGGATTCTTGCCCCACCGGCAATTCTTATTGTTGGAAAGTTTTGCGGCCGCAATCTGAAAAAATGCCAGTCGGTTTCAGATATAATTTTGCCGTCATAAAATGATCGAATGGAATTCCAATAAAGAGATATTTTTTCCAAATAATTTTTTGTGTTGTCTTCAGAAGAAATATTAGCTTCTTGGAAAAAGCCGCCGATATTTAATAGCGCAGATTCGTACTTCTCTACAAGTATTCCGTCATAATCTATTTTTGATAAAAACTTAATGTTAGCCGCTTGGGCAAGATTCATCATTTGGTTTTTATTTTTAGAATAGCCTAAGGCTTCAAAGACCAATTCATAAAATAACTGCTGCCAAATTTCTTTCGAGACAAAATCGGAATGTTTGAATTTTCGTTCTTGGAATTGTGATGTAAGTTCGTAGGTGATCACAGGTTCTTTAATGTGCAGTTCGTTTATAAATTGCAGTTCCTTAAGACGATTAAATATTTTTTTACATTTTTTTTCAAATCTACCCACACCAAGCTGATATAAATATTTATCTTTAACTTCATTTGTCATACTATTTATGTAGTTACCACATTTGATATTTGATGTTGTGTTTATTTTTATTTCGCCTATTTCTTGGTGCAATTTGTCAAGAATATTTCTTTCGACGAAATCCGAGATACAAATTGATGGAACTTTTCTACCGTCTCTTGTATAAACATTTCCATATTTATTTCTGTTTGTAAGCGAAACGTGGAGTATTACTTTCGAATATTTGTTATCAATGTGATGCCCGTGTGCTTTCCAATCTGAATAATCACGATCAATTTCTATATCGCCTATATAGGTTAAATTACCTATTCTGATACGCGCATTTTTAAAATCCGGCCCCGCAAATTCATCATTATGAATTCCTACGTCGAGAACAGCTATATCTTCGCCGGAATTGGTTTTTAATGTGTTATTGTAATTTTGATTTTTCCAGATTTCGTAGAGGGTGCTTTCATGAACTATGGAATTTTTCTCGCCCATGTTTCAAATTAAAGATTGAGTTGCGTTCGGATTATATTTCAGCTAAATCTTTCTTAAATAAAATTTAATACAATACCATACTAAAAGCTATCAATCTTTTATGAAAGGGACTTAATAAGCGAGTTGTAGTCTTTAATTATTTTAGAAGTGACTGATGCGAATTCAACTGTTGAATCGGCATAGATAAGAGAACGGCTTACATTAATAAGAAAACTATTGGAATTATTATCCTTAAATATTTTTACAACATCTTCCATACTCCCGCCTTGTGCACCAACACCAGGCAGCAATACATGTAAATTTTTTATCAAGGAAATATTATCTCTAAGTTCCGAAGAATTCGTTGCGCCAAAAACTAATCCGCAATTTTGATTTTTATTCCACTCAACAATTTTCTCTATAACTTTTTGATAGAGAAATTTTCCATCTGATATTTTTAATTTTTCAAAATCTTCGGATCCTTTATTAGATGTAAGGGCAAGAATAAAATTTATTTTGTCTTCATAATCCAAAAATGGATTTAATGAATCAAATCCCATATAAGGATGAAGAGTTACTGAATCAAAATGAAAATGATTATAAATTGATTCAGCATACATCTGAGAAGTATTCCCAATATCGCCGCGTTTTGCGTCCGCTATAGTTAAAACATCATTCGGAATGAGTTCCAATGTTTTGTATAAGTTATCAATTCCCTTGGAACCATCCTTTTCATAAAAAGCAAAATTGATTTTGTACGCTGCCGCGTCTTTGTAGGTATTCTCAATAATAATTTTATTAAACTCAATAATAGGCGAAGAATTATTCTTTATGTGTTTCGGAATTTTATTGAAATCGGTATCAAGTCCTACACATATATGTAAGTTTTGATTTAATTTCTGTTGAAGCTTTTGTTGTGCAGTCATAATTTCTCAGGTATGAAGTTTTCTGTTTCTGTAAATATTCATTACAATCCCTAACATAACCATATTTATAAGTAAAGAGCTTCCCCCGTAACTTAAAAACGGAAGAGGTAATCCGATAACCGGCGTTATGCCAAGATTCATTCCTATATTAATTGCAAAATGCGAGAATAGTAATGTTAGCACGCCGATAATTATCAGCACACTAAATTTATCTTTTGCAGTTGCAGAAAGTTTGAATAACCTTAAGAATATTATTAGGAATAATGTTATTACAAGTACGCTTCCAAGAAATCCAAACTCTTCTCCAATTACACAATAAATAAAATCAGTCCATTGTTCTGGAATAAATCTTAGCTGTGTTTGGTTGCCGTGCAGGAACCCCTTACCGAAAAAACCGCCGGAACCGATTGCAACTTTTGCCTGAAGAGCATTGTAACCTGAACCTAACGGATCGGCAGACGGATCAAGAAATGAAGCAATTCTTTTTTGCTGGTGCGGTTTAAGTATTTTAAATGCGTAATCGAAAAAGAAACCTGCCGAGAGATTAATTATGAAAACAGTAACACTGTTGAACAAATCCCTCTTGAAAAAAAACAAAGCTGCAACAATCAAAAGTAATGCTGCTATAAAAGCATAAACTCCAAATAAGGATGCAAACACAACAACACTCGGCGATAGTACTACGAATAAACCGAATAAACTTATTCCGCTCCAAAAAATTAATGAGATTGTAATAATTGCAAATACAATTGAAGTACCCATATCCGGTTCAAGCATAATCAACATGATTGGGACAAAACCAATTGCTAGAGCAACTCCAATATCTAAAAGATTATTTATATCCCGGCTTTTATATGTCAGCCAATACGCCAACATCAAAATTGTACCGAGTTTTGCAAGCTCAGATGGTTGAAACCCAAATCCTCCAACACCAAACCAACTTTTGGCACCGTAAATTGTCTTACCAACAACGAGCACTGCTAAAAGAAAAAACAGAGACATAAAAAAAACCGGAATGGCAAACGATTTGAATATTTGTTGAGGCAAAGAAAATGTAATAAAGAATGCAATTACTGCAACAACGGTAAATATTAATTGTTTCTGAAAATTCCCACTGGCGGTAGGATGGTTATATGTTGAACTATAAATAGCAAGCAAACCAAAAATTA
Source organism: Melioribacter sp. (assembly GCA_012026935.1). Lineage (GTDB taxonomy): Bacteria > Bacteroidota > Ignavibacteria > Ignavibacteriales > Melioribacteraceae > Fen-1258. Next base: position 10,752 of record VEPI01000128.1, read on the forward strand.
CAAGAACTATCATGGGAATAAATATTGCAAGATCAAATCTATCCTGAAGTTTATAATTAATGTGCAATCTGTTCCTCCTGGGTACTCGTATTAGCGGCGAGGCTTTTATTTTCTTTCTTGTCCCCTTTAATCAAAAATGCTTTAATAACATCGCGCGCAATTGGTGCAGCTATTGTACTTCCAAATCCAGCATTCTCAACTAAAACCGCAATTGCAATTTTGGGATTGTTAAACGGGGCAAAGCCAATAAATAAAGAATGTTCTTTTCCGTGCGGATTTTGTGCGGTGCCGGTCTTTCCTGAAATTTGTAGTTCATCAGACCGGATATTTGTTGCGGTACCGGCTCCATTTACAACAAGGTACATCGCACGTCTTACTATATCGAATGACTTTTTGCTAATTCCAATATCATATGTTTGTGGTTTTACTTCTACATACTGATTGATACGAGTGTCAGTATAACCTTTTAGAAAATGCGGTCTTGCTGATTTCCCCGAATTAGCAAAAAGAGCTGCATACTGTGCGAGTTGAAGAGGTGTAACATTTAATTCACCTTGACCTATTCCTAAACTTATTACAAATCCTTTTGTCCAACCGTTTTTGCCGTACACTTTATTGTAATAATCAGTTGATGGAACAATTCCGGCAGCTTCTTCCGGAATATCTATTCTTGATTTACTTCCAAATCCAAATTTCTTTGCATACTTAGACCAAGTATCAAGACCAATTTTATTAACCAAATTATAATAAAATGTGTTGCATGATTTTTCTATGGAAGTTTGAACATTAACTGTACCATGAACATGCAGACATTTAAAGAAACGATCACCGAATTGAAAACCTCCATTGCAAGTAACTTTATAATTAGTATCAATTATTCCTTCTTCCAAAGCGGCAATTGCAGATATCATTTTGAAAGTGGACCCCGGTGCAAATGTTGACATAGAAGCTCTATTGAACATCGGTTTGTCGGGATTATTATTTAGTTCTCTCCAAACTTCATTTGTCGTTACTTTAGCGAAATCCTGTAAATCATATTGTGGTGAACTTAAGAATGCAATTATCTCACCGGTCGAAGGTTCGATTGCAACCACAGCACCTCTTTTATCCTTAAATGCTTCCTCTGCTACACTCTGTGCATCTTTATCAATTGTTAAAATTAAATCATCACCTTTTACTGTTGCCTGATCTTCTTCTCCGTTCTTGTATCTGCCGATAGTTTTTTGTTTTGCATCAACAAGCATATATTTAATTCCCTTTTCACCGCGTAAATAATCTTCGTAAGTTTTTTCAATTCCACCAAATCCTATATCATCACCAATATCATATTCATTTTTTCTATGTAGATAAGTTTCCATAGGAATTTCTTTTGTATAACCAAACATATGAGCTCCGATAATACCAAAAGAATAATCGCGCTGAGTCTCCATTATATAATCTACACCGGGTAATTTAGATGCATTTTCTTCATACCAAGCAATTACTTTGAAACTAACATCTTTTGCAATCCTGCGGGGGATAAATTTTGAGTATGATTCATTCTGTTTCAATATTCTATTTATGTAACCTGGACTTGATCCAAGTATAGCTTCTATATAAGGTGTTAATTTTTTATCATAAGTAGAAGGTGTAATACGAAGAGTAAAAGACGGTTTGTTTCCAACCAGGACTTTATGATTCCGGTCAAAGAATACGCCGCGGGGTGCAGTTTGATAAATCGGCTTAACACTGTTCTCATCAGATTTTTCAGAATAAGAAGGTTGTTCAAGAATCTGCATATTGAATAATTGCGTAATAGAGATCGCAAAAAAGCCGATGATAATTACAAATATGATTCTTCTTCTAAAATACGAGCCGAAATAATTATCGTCCATTAAATTCCTTCTTTCGGATGAAAAATTACAATGGGTAATCCAAAAAGTGCTGTATAAAATCCGTGTAAAATTCCTTCTTCAAGTATCATAAAAAATAAACTTAAGTTAGAATTGGAACTTGATACTACTGCGAATAAGAACGAATTGATACTTCCGCAGATAAATAAAATAAATAATAAAAAATAAGTCGAAACATTAATATCAATTTTATTTTCACCGTAAAAGTAACCTACTATAAATGCAGATATAGTGAACGAAAACATATAAGCACCTATCAATCCTCCCGATATAATATCGAGAAGAAAACCCAAAATAAATCCTAGGATTGTTCCATAAATCTGTCCACGTCTCAATGTAAAATACGCAATCAGAACAAATACTAGATTTGGTGCAATATTACTAATGGAAATTAATGGAACTATAACCAGCTGAATTACAGCAAGAGGAATAAAAAATAAAATTGGTTTTATGTATTGGATATTCATTCAGACACTATTTAATTAAATTCATTTCAAGTTGGTTGATTTGTTTGCTGGGAATAATTTTTATAATAAATAAATTATTTGCTGCCGATATATCTGCAAATGGCATTACCGTTATAGTATGAAGAAGTCCAAGTACGTTTAATTCTTTCTTTAACACTTTACCAACCGGAATGGACGGTGGGAAAAGAGAACTAAAGTCCGATGTCTCAATAACATCCCCGATTTGAACATCATACGTTGTTGGTATGTCTTTAATAATAAGATTGTTCCCGTCGTAATTTAATATACCATCAACATTTGTTCTTTGTAGTGTTACTGCAATACTTAAGTTACTATTGTATAAATTTTGAACAACCGAATAATTTTCAGTCACATCCATAATCAATCCGACCAAACCTTTGTCATTTATAACCGGCATGCCTTTTCTTATTTCATAATTTGATCCCTTATTGACAATATAATTACCTTGAGTTTTAGTAATAAGTTTTGAAATAATTTTAGCCGGGATGAGAGGATATGTACTTGTATCCTTAAATGCTATCATTGAACGTAACTCTTCATTTTCAGCACGGTATTTTTGTAAGCGGTTTAGTTCAAGCATCAAATGTGCATTTTCATTTCGTAAATCATCACGGGATTCATCACCCTTAAAGATTGATACAAATGAGTTAGTAATTTCATTTAATAATGCAAAATTGCCGAGCGCAATAGACTTTAAATGTTTTGCAGCCGGTTTTTCATTCTGGGCTAAAATTGAGAGACTAATTATGGATAGAATTATTAGCTGAAAATATTCTTTATAATCAGAAACAAATCGTCTTAAAAACTTTCTCATTAATATGTTCTTTTACGAATGAACACCTTAGAATATTTATTTAAATTATCAATAGCACGTCCCGCACCGCGTACTACTGCAGTTAACGGATCATCGGCAACATGTACAGGCAAATTAGTCTCCATTCTGATCCGTTCATCAAGCCCTTTTAATAACGCACCGCCTCCGGTTAGCATAACACCTCTATCAAGAATGTCGGCTGAAAGTTCCGGAGGAGTTCTTTCCAGTGTTTGTTTAACAGCTTCAACAATTTGGGAAATATTTTCGTTTAATGCTTCTCTAATTTCAACAGAACTAACTTCAACTGTCTTAGGAATTCCGCCTACAAGATCACGCCCCTTAACTTGAATAGTAACTTCTTCTTTTAGCGGGACTGCACTGCCGACTTCGCATTTTATAGATTCACCGGTTCTTTCACCAATCAGTAAATTATAATTCTTTTTGAAGAACTGCATTATAGCATTATTCATTTCATCGCCAGCTATGCGGACTGATTCTTCATTTACTATACCAGCAAGTGCAATAACGGCTATCTCGGTAGTACCTCCACCGATATCAATAATCATATTTCCAACGGGAGCTTCAACATCAATACCGATTCCGATAGCCGCAGCCATCGGCTCAGCAATTAAATGAACTTCTTTTGCACCGGCATGCTCTGCTGCATCTCGCACCGCTCTTTTTTCAACTTCAGTAACTCCGCTAGGAACTGCTATTACAATTCTTTTACTGGTTACAGAGTTTGGTGTAACTTTTTTAATAAAGGCTCTAATCATACCTTCGGCAATTTCAAAATCTGCTATAACTCCATCACGCATAGGTCTTGTAACACGGATCTCTCTATGTTCCCTTCCTTGCATCTCTTTAGCTTTATTTCCAAGCTCAATAATTTTTTTCGTGTTTCTATCGAAAGCAACTATTGACGGTTCGTTAAGAACAATCCCTCTTCCTTTGATATATATAAGAGTATTCGCAGTTCCAAGGTCAATTGCTACATCAGTTGAAAAGAAATCAAGAATTCCCATTTTTCCTCTTAGTGTTTAAAATTTCTAATCCCGGTAAATACCATTGAAATATTTTTTTCATTTGCAGCATTGATAACTTCATCATCTCTTACTGATCCCCCGGGTTGGATAACAGATGTAATTCCATTAGAAATTATTTCTAATAATCCATCGGCAAAAGGAAAGAAAGCATCCGAAGCGGCAACAGCTCCGTTTAGATCATGCCCGAATTGTTTGGCTTTTGATGCGGCAATTTTAGTTGAATCTATGCGAGACATCTGGCCCGCTCCGATACCAATTGTTTTTTCATCTTTCACATAAACGATTGCATTGGACTTTGTATGCTTACAAATTTTCCATGCAAATTTCAGATCATTTAATTCTTTATCAGAATATTTTTTAGTTGTAACTAACTTCAGGGAATTATTATTCAATTTTGAATTATCTTTCTCTTGCACTAACAAACCGCCGGGAACAGATTTAATCTGCAATGAATTATCAACCATATTTTTCTTAACACTAATAATTCTGCGGTTCTTTTTTGTTTTCAGTTTCTCAAGTGCATTTTCAGTATAAGACGGCGCAACTACAATTTCAAGAAATATCTCATTCAATTTATCGGCAGTACTTTCATCAACTTCTTTATTGAAAGCAACAATTCCCCCGAAAGCTGAGACCGGATCGCATGAGTACGCGCGTTCATAAGCATCTAAAACATTTTTCCCTAAAGCTGCACCGCAAGGATTAGAATGTTTGATTATAGCACAAGCGCAGCTGTCTAAATCATTTACAAGATCATAAGCTGATGTAAGATCAACAATGTTATTGTAAGATAATTCTTTACCATGAAGAATGTTGAAATAATTTTCGAATTCTCCAAAAAGGTAAGCTCTTTGATGGGGATTTTCACCATACCTCAGATCGAACGATGATTTATAATTCAACCTGATTGCAGATTTTGGCTGATTAAATTCCGTTTCGAAGTAGTTTGCTATTAAGGTATCATAATACGAGGTGTAGCTGAAGGCGGCGTAAGCTAATTTTTTTCTTGTCTCATCACTTACCTTCCCTTTTTTAATTTCGCATAGAAATTCTGTGTATTGAGAAGGATCCGTTAGCACTGAAACACGTTTATAATTTTTTGCCGATGCGCGAATCAAACTTGGCCCGCCTATATCAATATTCTCAATCTTTTCTTCAAGCGGAATATCATTTCTATTTACAACTTGAGGAAAGGGATATAGATTTACACAAATTATGTCAATTGGATAAATATGATTTTGATCAGCTTGTTTAATATCTAAATTATTATCAGTGCGCATCAGTATACCGCCGAAAATTTTGGGATGTAGAGTTTTGACTCTTCCATCAAATAATTCCGGAAATCCGGTAAAATCTTTTAACTCAGAACAATTAATTTTATTGCTTTGAAGAAGTTTGAACGTATTTCCGGTTGCAATTATTTGATACTCAAGGGAATTCAGTTCGCGGGCAAATTCAACAATAGCCGTTTTATCAGAAACACTGATTAAGGCAAATTTCTTCACACAATCCGTCCAATTAATCCGCTATTATTATGCGGTTTTGATTTATTACAATTTTTTGATCAGCAAATTTTTCTACAACAAATGGAAGAAGTTTATGCTCGGCTACTAATACTTTCTCAGCAATTTCTTCCGGATTCTTTAGACTAGAAATATCAACAAAACTTTGAGCAATTATTTTGCCGTTATCGTAAATTTTATCAACAAGATGAACAGTTGCACCGGATATTTTTTCAGAAGAATCAAAAACTGCTTTGTGAACATTTATTCCATACATCCCTTTACCTCCAAACTTTGGAAGCAAAGCAGGGTGTATGTTAATTATCCGATTTTCATACTCGTCAATAAATTCATTCGGAATTTTCTTTAAGAATCCAGCCAAAACGATTAAATCAACTTTTATTTTTTTAAGCTGATCTAATAATTTTTTGTAGCTAAAAAATTTATCCGAATTATTTTGACTTACAAGAAATACTGGAATTTGATTCTCAATTGCGTAACTAACAGCACCACAATTTTCTTTATTACTTACTACTGCACAGATTCTAATTTTTTCTTTTATTGCTGATTCATTTAGAGATTTTAAATTAGAACCTCTGCCAGAAACAAAAACTGCAATATTTAGCATAAATTATTTGTTTTGGTGGAAAAAATTATCTAAATGAGGATAAATAATCAATTAATAAGATGAATTTTACTAAGATTTATGAGGTTAATTCGCTTTTTTACTTACTTAATCTTCGTTTTAACCATTCAATTCTAGACTGAATATAATCTTTGAATTCAAAATCGTTACTATCCTCAGCATCTTCCAATAAATCATTAACATTTTCCCTTTTGCCTGAAAAGTATTTCGCTTCAGCTTTCAAAAGCAAAGCCATCACTTCAGTATATTTCTCTGAATTAACTTTAATCTGCCCAACTTGATCAGCGAAGTAAATAGCTTCAGAATATTTTTTAAGATTTAATGATGCTTCACATAAAAGTACATATGCTATTGCTTTATCTTCTCCTGAATCAATTTTTTCAACGTTGGTTTTTAAACTGTCGTAAACGATTCTATATATCCCGGCGTCAAGATCATTTTTTAGTCTAATAAGTTTTAATTCGATGGGTGTAATGCCGTCGTTTAAATATTTTTCACTCTTTTGTTTTGCATAAGAATCTTCAAAAATATCCTGGTTCCCGCTCTTAGCTTGTTGAAGATACAGTTTAAATTCTTCTTCTTGTCCATTCTGTTTATAACAAAGGGCAGTGTTAAGAGCTGCCAGGCCAATAAAATCGAGCTCTCTAGATGTATCCAAGAATTTCTTGTAATTCCTGATTGCACTCTTGAATTGATTTTTCTTAAAATATATTTCACCTTTTCTGAAGTAAGAAAGCGCTGTAATCTGCGGAAGCTTTTTATTATTTAGTTTAATTACACGATTCAACAAATCGTTCGCTCTATCAAGCTGTTTATCTTTGATTAAACTGACAGCGTATTGATAAATAAAAAGTGTGTTGTTCGGATAGCGCGATGTTAAATTTTGAAGTAGTATAAAAGCGCTGTCATACTCGGCAAGATAATCGGTATAAATTTTTGAAAGATGGAATGCAGCTTCTGTTTTTTCCGTCCCCTTTTTAAATGCCGTTTTGATATAATTAAATCCGCGTTCTTTATCCGAAGAAAGTCCGGTTAGATTAACAGCCCATTTAAGAAAATCCGGGACAAAACTCATTGCATAATCAAATAATCCTAGACCAAGATAGGCATTATAAAATTTTGGGTTAAGCTCTAAAGTTTCTTCATAATAACTAACAGCATTTTTGCTGGACCAAAAAGCATCAACTGAGGAGTTGTTGGTTGCTTGCGCCATTGCTCTAAAGGAAGCTAAATTACCAGCAATATACCTAGTCTGATAATCCTTGGGATTTTTATCAATAACTTTTTCCGCGTGTTCTCGTGCTATATCTGCAAATTTTAAGAATACTTGATACTCTCCAGGATCTCGTGAGCCTAAATAAATCCAAAAATGAATTTGCGCAATATGATAATAACCAACAGGTGAATTTGGCCTGAGTTCTAAAACTTTATTGAAAGTTTTTTCTGCTGAAATCAAATCCATATTATAAGCCTGATCTTGGCCTTGTTGAATCAAGTACTGTATTTGAGATTGGCTAAACAGATTTGAAAAAAATATAAATAGAACAAAAACAAAAATTTTAGTTTTCAATTCTGATTCATCCTCTGAGAATATTGAAATGCTGCTTTTACAAATTCACGGAAAAGCGGGTGTGCTTTTGTTGCTCTCGATTTCAGTTCAGGATGGAATTGGCAGCCGATAAACCAAGGGTGATCATTTAGTTCAATCATTTCAACTAAATTTTCATCCGGTGAAGTACCGCTCATAACCATTCCATACTTTTCAACTACTTCTCTAAATTTATTATTCACTTCAAAACGGTGTCGGTGCCTCTCAGAAATTTTTTGTTTCCTGTAAGCATCATAAGATTTTGAATTTTTCTTTAGAACGCAAGGGTATGCGCCCAAACGCATTGTCGCTCCTTTATTTGTAACTTTTAATTGTTCGGGCATAATGTGAATAACATTCCAAGCATTTTTTTCAAATTCTTGACTATTGGCTTTTTTAATTCCGCAAACATTGCGGGCAAATTCGATTACTGCACATTGTAATCCAAGACAAATACCAAAGAAAGGAATTTTATTCTCCCGTGCATATTTTATTGCCTGAATTTTGCCTTCAATTCCTCTTTCACCAAAACCGCCGGGTATCAATAAACCATCATAGCCTTTTAACAAATGTTCTGCGCCTTTGTCTTCAATTGCTTCTGAACTGATAAAATCTGCTTCTACCTTCACATTATTTTCAGCACCGGAATGAATAAATGCTTCTACAATACTTTTATAAGAATCTTTATTTTCTACATATTTGCCTGCTATTGCAATTTTAACTTTTCCGATTGGATTCTTAATTGTGTTAACAAAATTTTGCCAATCTTCTAACTTGATATGCAATTCCGGTAATTTTAATTTATCAAGAACAAATTCATCAAGTTTCTGCTCATAAAGAACAACAGGAACTTCATAAATTGTTGAGCAATCATAGGCAGAGATAACAGCTTCTGTCTTAACATTAGTAAAGAGAGCAATTTTTTCACGAATTTCTTTAGATAATTTTTCTTCTGAACGGCAGATTAAAATATTTGGTTGGATTCCAAGTTCAAGAAGATTTTTAACTGCGTGCTGAGTTGGTTTGGTTTTCATTTCTCCGGCAGACTTGATAAAAGGTACAAGTGTAACGTGAATGCTCAAAGCATTTTTTCTCCCAATCTCAAGCATGATCTGCCTCATCGCTTCAATAAAGGGAAGACTTTCTATATCACCTACTGTACCTCCAATTTCAGTAATAATAATATCATACTTACCGCTTTCACCAAGTAATTTCATCCGTTTCTTGATCTCATCAGTTATATGCGGGATTACCTGAACGGTGGCGCCAAGATAATCACCGCGTCTTTCTTTTGTAATTACTTCGTGATAGACCTGACCGGTTGTTGTATTATTTGCCCGGGACATATCAACATCCAGAAAGCGTTCGTAATGGCCGAGATCTAAATCTGTTTCAGCTCCATCATCAGTAACATAGACTTCACCATGTTGAAACGGATTCATTGTACCGGGATCCACATTGATATAAGGATCAAACTTTTGAATTGTTACACTATAGCCGCGTAATTTTAGAAGTAACCCTATTGATGATGCTGTAATCCCTTTACCAAGAGAGGACACAACACCGCCGGTTACAAAAATGTATTTTACTTTTTTCTTGAGAGGCATTTGATGATAAACATTTGGTTGGACATTCTGTTTGTCAAAGATAAAAAAAAATCTTTATATCAAAGCAAAGAAATTAAATCATTTTATTTTTTTCATTTATTCTTCAGGCAGCGTAATTTCACGGGATTTTGGTATTTTGATCAAGTAAGTCTTTCTGGCCTTGTTCTTCAGGTAACTTTCTCTCAACCATGGATTAAAAATTTTCAGAATTTTATAGTTTATCCCATACTGTTTGGCAAAATCAGCAAAATCATTTACCGAGTAGTTGACTTTAACATCGTAGGTTTCAATGTTGGGGTAAAGATCATAATTTGAAAAGTAAAAGCCGTATTTATTCGGTTCCTTAAATATTTCTTTTAACGTTACAATTCGGGATACAAATCTATAAGTCTCCTCATTTAGAAACATGTTATAATAATTTTTTGTTTTCTGCCGCTCCATCTGTTTTTCAATTCCGTCTATTCCCATATTATAAGCTGCTGCAACTAAAGTCCAATTTTTGAATTTTGAATGAGCCTCTTTCAAATATTCACAAGCTGCTTGAGTTGATTTTTCAATATTAAATCTCTCATCAACTTCTTTATTGATCTCGAGACCATATTTCTTTGCAGCCGGTTCCATCAACTGCCAAAATCCGGTTGCTCCATCCGGTGATACAGAATTAATAATTCCGCTTTCAGCAACTGACATATATTTAAAATCTTCCGGAATACCATTCTTCTTCAAAATCTTTTCTATAACCGGGAACCATCTGTTGGCTCTTTTTAAGTAAAGTAATGTAGCCGAATGCCAGTAAGTATTTACAAGGAATTCTCTATCAATTCTTTCGCGTACATCAAAATCTTCAAGCGGAACTCTCTCGCCGCAAAAATTTAATTCTTCCGGTATCGGCGGTGAAGAAATTTTTCTTTCATTTTCAGTAATTATAACAGGTGTTTGACGTAACGCTTTTTCACTTCTGATATAATAAAATATTGCAAGAAAGACCAATACCGTAAACGATATTGGAATTGCAATAATTAGAAATAGTTTCTTTTTGTCAATCATTATTCAATCTTTTCAACAATGTATGTAAAAATAAAAATCCTAAAACAAAAAGCCCCGATAATTCGGGGCTTAAAGAAAAATATTTCTTATAAGAATCAGTTTTTTTTGGAAGCTGCTTCTTCAAGCATTGCTGTCGTCAAAGACTTTGGTCTTTCAAGCGGATATCCTAACGCCCTTGACCAAATAATATTTGAACAAACACCGAGTGCACGTCCTATGCCAAATAATACAGTATAAAATTCATATTCTTGAACACCATAATGCCATTGTATTACACCGGATTGTGCATCAACATTTGGCCATGGATTCTTTGCTTTTCCTCTTTCTAACAAAATTGGCGGAACAACTTTGTAAAGAAGATCTACATATTTAAAGATTGGATCATCAGGCAGATGTTTAATGCAGAATTCTCTTTGTGCCATATAACGCGGATCAGTTTTTCTAAGAACAGCATGACCAAATCCCGGAATAACATGACCGCTATCCAGAGTATTATAAACAAATTTTTTCATTTCATCTTCTGTTGGTATCTTGCCTCCCATTGTTTCCATAACACCATGTAACCAGCGTAACACTTCTTCATTTGCAAGACCGTGTAATGGACCTGCCAAACCGGTTAACATTGCACTGATTGCATAATATATATCAGAAAGTGCGCTTGCTACTAAATGTCCTGTATGAGCGCTAACATTTCCACTCTCATGATCACTGTGAAGAATGAAATATAATCTTGCAATGTCATCGTAAGGATGAGGAATTCCCATCATGTGGGCAAAGTTTCCGCCAAAATCTAAATGCGGATCACCTTTAATAATGTTTTCATTTCTGTATTTAAATCTGTAAATGAAAGCAGCTATTTCCGGAAGTTTTGCAAGAAGATTCATTGAGTCTTCATAATAAGGATCCCAATAATCTCCTTTCTTTAGGTTCTTATGATATTCTTTTGCAAAGATTGATTCTTTCTGCATTGATAATATCGCAGTAGCAAACATTGTCATTGGATGAGAATCTTTTGGCATTGCCCGGATTATATTGAATACATAATTCGGAACTTCTTTTCTTCTGTTAAATTCCTCGTGAATATCATCAACTTCTTTTTGTGTTGGAATATCACCGGTAAGCAGAAGATAGAAGAAAGCTTCAACAGAAGGCATTTCTTCATTCGGAACTAATGGAAGTTTTTCCAGAACTTCTGGAATAGTATAACCACGAAAACGTATTCCTTCGAACGGATCTAGATAAGAAATATCAGTTACTAAGCTTTTAATATCACGCATCCCGCCAATTATTTGTCCGATTGTTACATCATCAACCTTAACATTGCCATATTCTTTCAATAGTTTCTCAGTCCTTGGCCGTTCGATCAATATTTTTTCGCGAAGCTTTTGTTTAAGTAAGGACATAATTCCTCCGTTTGTGATTATTGCAGTATCTGTTTTCTATAATGATTCTCAAAAAATGAATTCAATTTCATTTAAGAGAAGACATAACTTGCGTTGCTGCAATTCTACCGCTCAATACCGCACTTTCAATCGTTGCAGGTAAACCGGTATTTGTCCAATCTCCTGCGAATAGAAAATTCTCAAACTTCAAATTAATTTTTTTTCTTTTTTCTGTTGATGCAATATTGGGGATAAATGTTGCACGTTTTTCTTTAATTACTTGTGAATAAATCACCATTTCGGTTTTAAATATAGGAAAATATAGTTCTATCTCCGAACAAAAATGTCTTATTATCTCACTACCATCTAAATTGATCAAAAACTCTGCAGAACTAGTGGTTAAACTTATGTGTTTACCGTGGTTAAAGAGCCAATGAATTTGTGAACCGATTAATCCATAGAACCTTTCTTTGAATGGATTTTCCTTTAGCCAAAGATGGACATTTAATATTGGAGAATACTCGAACTCAGGTAAATCGAGTACAATATTTGAGTCAGACATTATCTTTTTTATAGCATAATCCGGAAGTGCCATAATTACAAAATCAAAATCTGAATAGGATTTATTTCCCGTTTCAATCTTGAGAATTTTATTATTCTTTATTTCAATTCGATCTACACTTTCTGAAAGAATTATTTTTCCGTTATTTGTTTTGATAAAGTGATTTGCATTTTCTACATAAAATTTTTCAAGAGATGTTTTTGGCAGGACAATCGTTGCTGCTTTATTCCCGTTTAGAAATATTCTTTGTAAAACCTCGCTAAATATTTCTGCTGAAGCTTTTTCTATAGTTGTGTTGAGAGTACCAACAACCAAAATTTCCCAAAATGATTTTATAGTATTTGCAGATTGCTTCTTGCATTCAAGCCAATCTTTAACAGTTTTATCTTTGAGATCGCAAGAATAGCAGCACATTAAATCTAGGAAGAAATCAATTACCTTTAATCTCTCTTTAATACTTAACACTTTGAAATTAAGCATCCCAAACAGAAGATTTAGAGGATAGAATTTTTTGTATGAACTAAGTTTAACTATTCCGCCGCCTTTTTGAACGAATGGTACTTTTAGTGAGTTTTGGAATTCAATATTTTCAGTTGAATTAATTTTCTTTAGAAATAATAATGTCTCTTCGTAACAACCCATCAATATGTGCTGCCCGTTATCATAGTAATCGTCAAATTTCTGATTATAAAGTGAGTAGGCGCGGCCGCCTAATTTAGGAGATGCTTCAAGAAGAGTAACTTCAAAATTATTTTCAGCTAGGTAAACCGATGCAGTTAATCCGGCGAATCCCCCGCCAACAACAATAACACGTTTCATTAATATACTAAACTATACTTTGCCCAAACCCCGAGTGAAATTGCAGCTTTTTCCAACTTACCAACTTTTATTTTTTTTGTAAATACATCATAGTTCTCAGCTTCAATTTTTGTAAGAAGTTTATGGTAGATGTGCTGCATTGCTCTTGCAGGAAACATAGTGTGCTTATCTTCAAAATCAAGAAATTGATCCGCCTTCTTAAAAAATTCTTCTGCTCGTGCTGCTTCATATTTCATTAATGAAACAAATTCCGGATTGTATTTCCTTTTAATCAGATCCGTTTCAGAATAATTGAAATCATTCATATCCTTTTGGGGCAGATAAATTCTTCCTCTATCAGAATCTTTCTTAATATCACGTAGAATATTAGTAAGCTGCATTGCAAGCCCAAGATTTATAGCATAATCTTTTGCGGATTTATTTTTATAGCCAAAAATTTCTATACATATTAATCCAACTGTTGAAGCGACACAATAACAGTATAATTTCAATTCATCAAAGCTTGGATAGCGTTTGCGCTGCAAATCCATTTCCATTCCTACAATTAGTTCGAAGAAAGGATCTATGGGAATATTGAATTGCTTGATAATCGCAGCTAGTTTGTTAAAGAGCTGATAATTTGATGTCCCATACAAAGCCTTTTCTAATTCTATTCTCCACTTGCGTAACCGCTCGAACTTTAATTCTTCAGGTTCAGTCCCTTCATCAACAATATCATCAGTCTTACGGCAGAATGCATAAACCGTGTTCATTGCATCCCTTTTCGGTTTAGCCAAAAGAGAAAAGCTGTAATAGAAACTGCTGTTGCTTTCTTTTGCTATTTGTTTTGAATTATCTGACATACTATTTAATTAATGCTTTTAATAAAATATTGAAGTAATCAATTTTTGAAAGTTTGGGACGATGATTAAGAATATCATAATTAATTTTTTCAATTTTTTCTAGAATTTTTTCTCCGCCAAAAACCGTTGCCTTAATTTGCTTCTCAAGTTTACCGGGTAATCTTTCAAAAAGATTTTTTCCTATTGAAAAATATTCTTTTGTTCGATCTATCTGATATTTCAATAGCTGTTCAAACTTAGTATTATTTTGCTTTAACTCAAACTGATTAAGTTTTACACCAAATTTATTAATTTCATCAATAGGTATATAAATCCTGCCTTTTTTGATATCTATCGAAACGTCCTGATAAAAGTTGGTAAGCTGCAGAGCAGTGCATATTGCATCTGAATATTTCAAGGCATCTTCATCACGTACATCAAATAATTCCAGAACTATTCTCCCCACCGGATTTGCGGACAGTTCACAATAGTTCAGCACGTCTTTAAAATTATTATAACGATTTTTAATTACATCTTGTTTAAATGCGCTTAAAAGATCAAAAAAATATTTATGAGTAAGTTGATATTTAACGATTGTATCGTTCAATGCCTGCCAAAAATTAGAAACGAATTGCCCTTTCAAACAATTACTTAATTGCATCTCATACAATTCTAAATTCTCAATTCGCAATTCGCAATTGCCTTTCCCTTCGTCCGCAATATCATCTGCCTGTCTTGCAAATTGATAAATAACAGCAATATGTCTTCTCAACTTTTTAGGAAGGAAGAATGAAACTACCGGGAAATTTTCATAGTGGGATTTTGTGAAAAAGAGTGCCTGGTTATATGCAGATTCTAAAGAAATATTTCTATCCAAGATTTTTGTGCCCGGAACAG
>VEPI01000088.1 GCA_012026935.1 Melioribacter sp.
CATATATTACGTGCTGAAAGAAGATTATCTCAAGATGATCTTGCAAAACTTGTGGATGTTTCCCGCCAAACTATAAACGCAATTGAACGGGAAAAGTACGATCCCAGTTTGCCTCTTGCATTAAAGATCGCAAAAGTTTTTCAAAAGAAAGTAGAGGAAATATTCTTTCTCGAGAAGTAACGTGCAGATTTAACATTTTAATTTTCCTTTCCATCAATTATTTTTATTAAATTACATTTGTGTAACCTCATCTAACAATGAAATAAAAGAGGAGAAGTAATATGGAAGAAATGCATAACCAAGAAGCTCCAAAAATGTCCTCTGTAGAACAAGAAGAATATGAAATTAGTCATACTGATAAGCTGGTTGGTGTATTTTCCGAACCGGGCAGTACATTTTCTAAGATGTCAAAGTTTCCTCCGAAGACTGCAGATTGGGTAATTCCAATTATAATCGTAATAGTTATTGCCATACTTTCTCAATTTTTAATGGCAAACAACCCTACAATAAAAGCCGCATTAGTAGAGAAGCAGATGGCGGCTGTCGAAAAATCATTTAATGATGCAGTTGCTAAAGGACAAATGACTCAAGCTCAAGCAGATCAACAACTTGAATCAATGAGAGAAAGAATCGAACAAGGCGGTGCTGTACAGAT
The DNA here is from genome assembly GCA_012026935.1 of Melioribacter sp. Lineage (GTDB taxonomy): Bacteria > Bacteroidota > Ignavibacteria > Ignavibacteriales > Melioribacteraceae > Fen-1258. Next base: position 656 of record VEPI01000088.1, read on the forward strand.
GATTGGTGTTGTTGTTGGAATTCCAATTGCTACTTTCCTTTTCTTCTTTATTGTCTCCGGAGTTTTTTTATTTCTTGCAAAAATTGTTTTGAAAGGTGAAGGAACCTACAAAGAAGCTATGGTTGCTTATGGATTACCTCATTATATACTAGTCATTCAGATGATAATTATGGTTATTGCTGCATTAGCTATGAATAAACTTTTTACCGGAACAAGTGTTGCAGATTTTATAGGAACGGAAAAAAATACTATTACAGGATTTTTGCTGGGTAAACTCGACGTCTTCTCAATTTGGTTCTATGTTGTTTTCGGTATTGGTCTCGCAAAAATGTTTAAGAGTAATAACTCGCAAAAATTTATTATTGGTGTAATTGCTGTATGGTTGGGATTTAGCCTGGTATTCTTTGCATTAGCTAAGTCTGTCTCTTTCTTAAGTTTTTTAGCGGGATAATTTTTTTGAATTTGTTAAAGCCCAACTTCAAAAAAGAAGTTGGGTTTTTTTATTTCATTAGATAGGTTACTTCATTTTCATTCATTTTTTTTACATCACCAATTTTCAAATTTCCTAATAAAATATTTTTCATCCTAACACGAACAAGCCGTAGAGTAGGATAACCAATTGCTGCGGTCATTCTTCTTACCTGTCTGTTTCTTCCCTCAATTAGAATTATGCTTAACCAGCTTGTTGGAATATTTTTCCTTTCTCTGATTGGCGGAATGCGTGCATGAAAATTAGGGTCATTTATTATTTTTACTTTCGCAGGAAGAGTTTTCCCGTCTTTCAAAATAATTCCCTCTCGGAGTTTATCTAACTCTTGTTCAGTAGGAATTCCCTCTATTTGAACAAAGTATTCGCGTTCATGTTTGTTTTTCGGATTAAGTAAATAATCCGTTAACTGTTTATCGTTCGTTAAAAGCAGAAGTCCTTCACTATCCATATCCAATCTTCCCACCGGATAAACATCATTAGGAAAATTATATAATGACGAAAGTGTTTTGCGGTTTGCTTTATCGGTGAATTGTGTTAAAACGCCGTATGGTTTGTTTAGAATAAAATATTTTTTGTTGCTTGTCATTTTCTTATTGTCCGCATTCCCTCTCCTTTTTTAAGGAGAGGGAAAGTGGGTGAGGTTAAATTATGCTCTGTGGATCAATATCAATTATTAATCTAACATCCTTGAAACGTGATTTTTGATTAAACTCAATAAATGAATTTAAAATTGCGCTACGCAATTGTCTGCCGGACGGATCAAATTTTTTGTGGCTCTTAATTAAAATCTGGAAACGATACATTCCTTTTATTTTATAAATGATTGCCTCTGTCGGTGGAATCATCTTCAAACCTTTACCGTACTTTCGCAAATAATTAAAAAATTCGCTGATTGCGGATTTTACCCTGTCTTCTTTTTCATCTTTCATTTCAATTAAAGCAATGCGAGTGAACGGCGGGTATTCACCTTGTTCGCGCAGCAAAATTTCTTTTTCGTAAAATCCTTTGTAATCATTCAACAAAACTTTTTGCAGAACAAAATGTTTTTGGTTCTGCGTTTGAATAATTACCTCGCCTTCTTTCTCACTTCTGCCGCTTCTGCCTGCAACTTGTGTAAGAAGCTGAAATGTTCTTTCGTCCGCACGGAAATCCGGGATCCATAAAGAAGTCTCTGCAGCAACAACTCCAACCAGCGTAACATTTGAAAAATCCAGACCTTTAGAAACCATTTGTGTGCCGACAAGAATATCAATCTCGCCTTTTCTAAAACTGTTTAGAATTTCTCCCAACTTCCCTTTCTTATTTATAGAATCAGAATCAACGCGTTCGATCTTGGCATTAGGAAAATAATAATCGAGCTCATCCTCAACACGCTGTGTTCCCGTCCCAAAAAATTTTAAGGCAATAGAGCCGCAGTTCGGACAAGCTTTAGGAACATGTTTAACTATGCCACAGTAATGACACTGCAAAATATTTTTGTTCAGATGATGCACCATTGATACAGAGCAATCAGGACAAGTAATAACTTCGCCGCAATCGTTACAAAAAACCTGAGTTGCGAACCCTCTCCGGTTTTGTAATATTATTACACTTTCTTTTTTTTTCAAACGGTTTTCGATTTCATTAAGAAACTCGCGCGAAAAGATGCTCTCCATCTGTTTCTTTTTCTTTTCGATAGTAACATCAACAAGTTTTATTATGGGAAGTTTTGCATTATCAATCCGTTCAGGTAATTCAAGTAAATTATATTTTCCGTTAATTGCATTGTACATACTTTCAACAGACGGCGTGGCGGAACCGAGCACAACCGGACATTCACTAAACTTTGCCATTATGATTGCAGCGTCTCGAGCATGATATTTCGGTACCAGATCATATTGCTTATAACTCTGATCATGTTCTTCATCAACAACAATTAATCCAATATTCCGTAAAGGCGCAAACAATGCAGAGCGCGGACCGATTACAACTTTGGATTTTCCGGCAATGATTCTACGCCATGAATCGTAACGCTCTCCAAGAGACATTCTGCTGTGTAGAACAGCGGTGAGATCGCCGAAGTAATTATAGAACCGTGAAGTAATTTGCGGTGTAAGCGAAATTTCCGGAACAAGTATAATTACACTTTTTCCTCTCTCAATAACTTTTTTTGCAAGCTCAATATAAATTTGTGTCTTGCCGCTTCCTGTAACCCCATGAAGAAGAAATGTTTCAAAGATATTTTTTTCTACCGTCTCATTTATACGATTTACAATTTTTTCCTGCAGCGCGGTCAAGACTAACTGTTTTGATTCCTCTTTATATGTTTCAGTATAAACACGATCAACCTCTTTGTCAAAAATCTTTACTAATCCTCTTTTTTCTAAACCATTAACTGTTGATGCTGCGGATTTTGTTTTTCGTAACAGCTTGCCTAATGCAACCGGTTCTTTAGCAGAAATTAATTCCAATAAGAGAGCGACTTGTTTGGGAGATTTTTTTTCTATCTCCGGTAATAATTCATAAATCTCATCAATTGATTTTTCAAGACTTACAAATTTTACTTTCTTTGCTTTAACTTTTACTGCAGTGGTAACATCAAGGAGAGTTAGTGCACCAATTTTTTCGAATGAACGGAGTAATGAATAGATATTTTTATTCTTTACTTCTTTTTGAAGTGCAGAAATACTGTGAACTTCTTTTTGAGAAAATATCGAAAGAAGTTTTGCGCGGAGTGATGTTTTTTTTCTTTCTTGATTTAAAAGTTTTTCACAAAAATCTTTATCACTTACAACTCTGCGTTTAGATTCTATATCCGTTCCATATGGTACAGAATTTTTGAGTGCTTCTCCTAATGAACTTAGGTAATATTCGGAGACCCATTCGTAAAACTTAAGTGAAGTTTTATCGAAGATTGGTTTTTCATCAAGTACATCGCGTATCGGTTTTATCTTTTCTTTTATATCTGCAGTTTTTGAAATGGTAATTACAAAACCGGTAAGCACTCGTTTACCAAAAGGTGCAACTACACGTACGCCAACTTTTACGGAATCGGCCAATTCATCAGGAATTGAGTAAGTGAACTCTTTTCTAAATGGCAATGGAAATACTACTTGGCAAAACATTTTAAGCTTTTATCTGTTAGCAATTAGCCGTTAGTTAAAAGCTAATCGCTAATAGCTAATGGCTATACTAATATAATCAAAGCAAAAGTAGATTGCATAAACGGTGCAGTTCTTTTAACTTTGCTGCCAACAATAACAAAACAAAATGGAGTATTAATGAAAAAGTTAGTTGTTTTTATTCTTCTTTTTTCAATAATAAGTGTTAAAGCTGAAGAAAAAAAATTGGGTAAGTCAATTACCTTAAAAGAAAAAACTTCCGTTTCAACAATTCTTGCAAATCCGGCAAAGTACGATGGCAAAAAAATTTTAGTTGAGGGAAGAATTGTTGATGTCTGTCAAGATATGGGATGCTGGTTGGATGTAGCCGGAACAAAAGAAGGTGAAAAAATTCGCGTAAAGGTTAAAGACGGAGAAATTGTTTTTCCTAAAGACGGAAAAGGTAAAACAGTTTTGGTGGAAGGAGTCGTTTCAAAAGTTGATACAAAAACTGCAATCGAACACAAAGATAAAAAAGAAGGTGAGAAGGATGATTGCGAAACAGAGGCAGTATATCAAATAAAAGGATTGGGTGCGGTAATAAAATAGTTGGTAGATTACAGCTTGCTTCGACGAAATCGAAGCGGGCAGCCAGTTTACAGTAAAAAGCCCTCAACTTTGTGAGGGCTTTTTTCGTTTTAATTAAGTGCGGAAAGATGCGGATTAATTTTACTGACTAAATGAGATTTGGGAACAGCGCCAATAACTGCATCAACAAGTTTTCCATCCTTAAAAATTCCTAAAGTTGGAATACTTCTAATTCCATATTGAGAGGATATACCATAATTTTCATCTGTGTTTACTTTTACAACTTTTAATTTTCCTGCAAGATCATTTGCAATTTCTTCTACTACCGGAGCTACCATTCTGCATGGTCCGCACCAGGGTGCCCAGAAATCAACCAATACAGGTGTGCTTGATTGTAAAACTTCTTGCGCGAAATTGGAATCTGTTCCTTCTATTATATTCTGCATTTTTTATTCTCCTTATTAAAAATTCTGTAACTGTATGATGCAGAAATTTAAGAAAGGATTCTGGGGAAATAAGAGTAAGAACAAGATCATGAGCAAGAGCACGATTTAAAGTTTC
>VEPI01000090.1 GCA_012026935.1 Melioribacter sp.
GAATTAAAATTGTAATCAAATAATTTTGAAAAGTTGTAACCTTTCTTCTAAGAAAAAAGAAGCTAATTATGAGATTTTAAATTGGATTATAGGATGTAGCAACTAATAAATAATATAAAAATAAAATATTGTTCTAGAAACAATTTTTCAAACTATAGAAAGCCCAATGAACTATCATCAGGCTTTCTGCTATAAAACTCTTTAGATGAATATAATATTATTTCTCTGATAGCTGTAAATCTTTTGTTTCTAATTTTGACGGTATAAAAATTCCAATCACACCTTTCAACCCAACACTCATTACAATGTTGTAGAAGAAAGCTAAGAACGCAAACAGAAGCAATGAACCGCATAGAGCCGCAAAAATCATATAAGTATTAAATTCTCCGTTGAAATAAATTGAACGGCGCAGCATTCCTTTCAATCCAGCCATTCCCATAAAAGCACCCATTCCAATTCCGCCGAGGAGATGTGCCCAGAAATGAAACGTTGCTAACTTCTGACTATAAAGTTTTGCACCGTTTGTTAGAATTGGAAAAAGAAAATAGATAGCCGAGTAAAGTGTCATTGTTAATCCGACCAAAACCGCAACGTGAACATGTGGACCGACAATCCATTGTGTGTTGTGAAGAATTCTGTTCAATCCAATATCTGCCTGCATTATTCCCGCCGGAACCGCTAAAGCAAAACCAAGAAGTCCGCCGAGCAAAAATTTTAATGGATTGGTCATTTTCAGCGGCCGTGCACTCCACAACGTAACAAGAGTAATGAAAAAAGCAAGGCCTTGTGTGATAAGTTCAAATGCTGTTACCATTTCTCCCGAAACTACTTTCAGCATATTTGGCTGTGCTTGATCAGAAAGTAAATGATGCGACCAAACAGTCCATGAAACAATAAGTTCTACTAACAAAGCAGCCCGTGCAATATTTTCCATAAAAAGTTTTTTACCGGTAATGAGTGTAGCAAGAAGATACCAGGTTCCGGCAACAAAAATTAAAACAAGACCATCGGCGACTAAATCCAATCCCCACCAGAACCAATTTTTATAAAGCAGAGCATCAACAGATGAATATTTCAAATTGTATCCCATCAAAGAGGCAACCATATAAATAAGAATCAGCACACCTGTAAAGAGAATGATTCCGGAGTTGAATGCAACATCAATAGTGCCGCGCGCGATTGCAGCAACCGGCAAAGAAACAAGATGTTCTTTTTTATTTTTCGAAAATAAATTTCTAATACCGCTTAATCCAAGAGCAGAGCCAAGCAGAGCACCGGCAGGCTGCTTCTGCCATCCTTCCGGTGTGTAGGTAATTGTTTTAAAAATATTTACAACGAAGAAAATTGTTCCAACCATTACTAAAGCAACACCAAGAATAAATACTGCACCGCCGAGCGCGCTGAATTGTGTGAAGTCTGCTGGCAATGGCCAATAAAGAGTGTACAATGGTGCATAGTGAGAAAAGAATCCTGCCGCCCAAAAAGTAAAAGTGCCGATTGTAATCAGTACAAATGTCCAGTTGCCAAGCTTAATACTCCACAACGGTTTTTTCATAAGGAAAGGAACAAGAAAAAGAAACGCGCCGAAAACTATTGAGTAGGTAGAACCGAAAATTCCGACAAGCGGATGTGCAGTCATGATAGCAAAAAATTGTTTCTGCTCAACTCCAAGCGTAAGGTCAGGATTGACTTCATACAATCTCATTAGCATTCCTTCGATAACGGCAAAACCATAATATATTAACCCGACTACAACAAAACGTAAAGTCATCTTTTGCATTGGAGTTAGGGTATTAGGTTTAAACAAACCTTGTTCGCCTTTCATAAATGTTTTTACAAAGTTCATATCAATTTCTCTCTAATTTGTTTAACATTTTCTAACGCCGTTCAATTACTGTCAATAACCTCAACTGCATTCTTCTCGATCATAGCTACACCTTTTGGACCGGAGTATTCGGTAGAACGGATTGAATAAACTCCGGGCTTATCAAATTGCCAGATGATATCATTCTTGTGTCCGGGAACTACTTGCATTTGAAATACCATCGAATTATCATCTCGGAATAAACCGAAACCGTAGGTCAAATCGTTTGATGTAACATTGAACAATGCCTTTTCATGATTTTTGATTATTATTTTTTCGGACGGCAATAGAAATTTGTGATTTGATACAGTGATGTTGAATACTTTATCGGGCGTTATTTCGGCTCGATTAAGATCCATCGGTGACCATGGAATAGTATTATAAGTGATGATGTGCAGCGATACGCCGGTCACAACCAAAAGTCCAATGTAAGAATAAAAGAATGCCGGTTTCACCAAATTGCTTTTTCCTTCTCTCGTAACCTTGTAAGCGAACCATGCGATCAGTGAAATAATAGCTAAGACGTACAATGTGTAGGCAATTGTTTGACCCGTTAATACAATGTTTGAATCAATCATAGTTGCACCTATTTTTTGTAAGAAATTAATGTGACAAAGAAATTTATTTTATTTCATTCAGACTCAACAATTACGTTATAAAATTTTGCTGAAAGCGAACCTTCAAGCAAAGGTTTTAATTTTGCAAAAGCTTCTTGCCGTTCTTTACTTGTGTGCATATCCATAAAAGTTTTTTCACTTTCATGCTCAACTAAAGAAACATAATTGCTACTCCCCTTGGTGAGTTTTAAGAGTCGTCTCGAAATGAATCCATCAAAGTTTTTGTAGATGCTGCTAGATAACTTGAACCATTCAAGAAATTCAGATTCTTTTCCGTTTTTAATGGGTGGGAACTCAATAGTGTTGACAAACATAATTTTATCTCCTTTGTATATTTTATTCAAAGCAAACCGTTTAGAATGAGAACTAAACGGTCTGCAAAAACTTTGTTTCTACTACTTCAGTTTGAACTTTATATATTCACCAACTAAAATTGCAGCAGGATACATTACTTCTTCTTCTGTCTGTGCATGGAGTTTTAGCTTTTCGGCAAACTCAACGTACTGGAGTTTGTTTTCTTTTTTAGCGACTGTAACTAATTTATCAAGTGCTTCAACAATCATTTTATGTTCTTCAAGCATATGCGGAAGATCCGATTTGAGTTTATCGGTCATTGCTAATACAGATTTCATTTCACTAGTTACATTTCCTTTCGAGACAGCTGTTAAGAGGCTGAGCGGTGGAATGGCATATTCTTCTTCTTTGATAAAATGATTGTGTAATATTTTTGCAACATTTTTAGCTGCTAATCCAACTTCGCCCTCTTCTTTTGTGGCTTTGAAAAGCTGCGCATGAAGTTCTTCATGCTCAAGTTTCAACGGTCTTGGAATTGTAATTTCCATTTTTGTTTCTCCCATTTTATGTTTTTCCTCTTGATTTTTTAGTGCCGATTCATAATTCTCTTCTGCGAAATGTAAAAATGTAACGTACGCTTTTACATATTTTCTACCGGCTTCCACATTATTAAGATCATAGTTTTTTACTGCCATTACGTCATCAAATAATTTTTTGATATGCTCGGTCGGTAAATTAGCCGCTGCAAAAACTTTCTCCACCGGTTCGAAAGAATTTTTTTCAATTGATAAGTCCGCAGCAGGAATCACTGGGCCTAAATCCCTCCCGGCCGGTTTAAGTCCGGTATAAGGTTCACCTTCACCTGCTCTGTGAAGCCGGACCAATGTTTCGAAGAAATATGTGTCGGCTAATTCTTGTGCTTGAGGATTTAGATTTCTTACTTGAAGAGTCTTTTGGAAAGCATCTCGTATTTGTGCTTCATCTTTTTCTTGAATCCAGATTAGAACGAGATTAACATTTTTTGTTTCAAGCGCTTTTCGTGCTGCCTTAACTACTGGCCCGTCTAAGCCATCGCAATGAGCAAATGATAGAGATGAAAAGATAAAAAAGAATAGAGCGGCTAAAGAAAGTCGCATTAAGGTTTTTGATTTTTTAAGAGTCATGGCAATTCTCCTTTTTTTGTGAATGAAAAATCACCATATGCGAGTTAATGTCTTTTGACTTAAGTCAGGAAATGTCAATTTCATTTTTTTTCTGTACCAGCTAAAAAGAGAAGGAATATTGGAAATTTATCTAGCTAATTCTTTTAGTCGGGTAAAGTCTTTGATGAAAATTGATTTGCCGGAAGGACGAATAATATTTTCTTCCTGTAATTTCTTTAATGACCGGGATAATGTTTCAGTGATTGTTCCAAGATATGCAGCTATATTTTTTTTTGTAACACCAAGTTTTATAAAAGGTTCAGGAAGTTTTTCGGTTTTAGCTTTTTTAATTTCTTGAAGAAGGTATTCTGCAAGACGGTTAACGACATCTTTTGTTGTCAGTTCTTCAACTTTTCTTGTTAACGCTCTCATTCGCTTTGCAAAACCCGCCAACATATTGATGCACATAGTGGAGTTTGATTTGAGCAGTTCGATAAATTCATTTTTGGGAATAAAAATTAGAAGGGAATCAGTTATTGACTGCGCATTGATAGGATAAGGACCGCCTTCAAACAGCGGCACATCGCCGAATGTATCAGGAGGTTTTATGATATGCAGTATTGTTTCCTTTCCGTCCGTAGATATTTTAAATATTTTTATAGAACCTTTAATCAAAACAAAAAAACCTCTGTAATTATTGTCTTCTAAAAAAATGATTTCATCCTTACTACGTTTTTGTACTTTGCTGATAGAAGTAATTTTGTTCAACTGAGCTGAGGATAGTTCTGAAAAAAGAGGAATTTTGTGGAAAGTATCATTAGATATATTTTGTTCAGTTTTCATATTGAATACCAAATCAAGTATTCGATTTTTTTGAACGATATCAATTTAAGAATAAATTAATAATCATGTAATATCACAAAACTATTTAATGATTATCTATTATGATTCGTTTACAAACGACGTATCTATTATTCATCAATATATTGTGTTTATTCAATTCTCCTTTTTGATTATAAATGTTTAGTTTATGCTTTAAGCGATATTATTTTCACGTTTAATAAAACCGAAGAACATTAATATTTGCGGTTTACCTTTGAGGTATTACATTGGTAAATATTCAGCTCTTGGTAAAAAGTCAAAAATAATTGAATTAAAAAGTAATCTATACTTTTCAAAATGTTGTGACCTAAAAGTGACCAGTCAGACAAAATATAGCTAAATAAGACGAGTACACAGACACAGACCCTTTCTAAAAGCAAAAACCTTGAGAACAGCATTCATTTGCTTTGGTCGAGGTTTTTTTTCTATGCGGAGAGTCAGGGATTCGAACCCCGGATAGACTTGCATCTATAACGGTTTTCAA
>VEPI01000105.1 GCA_012026935.1 Melioribacter sp.
TAAGTGAAATACATCCCAATATTTGGTGGGGTGCAGTAATGTTTTTGTTCGGCGGATTTATGTTCTGGAAAACCAGAAAGCAGACTGTGTAACGGGGTGGTCTTAAGTTTGCCCGTTCTTTATTCGGGACCGCCGACTAAAATAGCAATTCAGCTTTGAACTTGTCCACATCTGAAAAAAGTGTTCGAGTTAATATGAAAGTTGTGTATCGAAACCAGTCTCTGTTACTTGCGCTCATTTTCTAATACAGGTGCCAATAATGGGTGTCCGGTAAACTTTCCGACCATATTCACTACTGCATTCGGTTCCAACTGTTTTTGCATTTCCAAAAGCTTCTTTACAATGTCTATCTTCTTCTCAAAGTTCTCAAGCAATTTTCTTTCTCTATCAAGTGCTGCATTCTTCAGTTCAGATTGACGCCTTTCGTACATATCTCGAGCTTTTTCCAGTAGTAAATATGTTTCAGCCTCAATTTTTTCATTTTCAACTTTTTTGCTTCGTAACCACTCTTTAACATGATTAACAGCTTCTTGTGCCACATTTCCAAGCTCATCTTTTACTGTTGTATTCTGTTTTGGATTAATCACTGTGTTTAATAAATTATCTATTGCTTTTGCAATTTTTGTTCGCATCTTCTGAGCTTGTTTTTGATAATCTTCGTCGGGTACTATCCTTGAGGGATTTGAAATCTGAAGCATCTTTTTTCCTTCAAAAACCTGGGATAGTACTTCATCAAACACATCAACAAAAACATCAGCCGCATCCATTGCCGAAGGAACTTTCATAATTGTAGCTAAACGTATTGCGCCTTTTCTCGTTACAACCCACGGTAGTGCTCGAGATCCACCACGGCGTGGTTTTGAAATCACTCCTAGTGATCTCAAATTATGCAATTCTAGTTTATTGATTTGGAAGGCGTACCGCTCAGGAAAAAGAGGACGAGGTCCTTCGTTATTTCGTTTTATGTTTTGAACGATTTCTCTCGTATCAACATTAAACACATTTGCGACATCAGAGGCAAACATCACAAAATAACTGCGCAATTCGTATATGCGCGGGCCGCCTTTATGTTCAACTGATTTGAGAGTTGTAACTTCCTTTTTTACCATCTTTTCTCCCCTTAGAATTCACATCACTGTGGGTGATCTCAAAATTTTTTTATTGCAACCAAATTTAAAGAGCAACTGAACTGTGCAACCACAACTTTATAACAACACAAATGCCGAACAGTTTAAAGCGGTCGGCTTGGAAAACTGGTTATACGCAACTATTATTTTTTATTCATTAATTTTGCAATAGCATTTTCATACCAATCGGCATTAGAAATACTAAACTCATATTGAGTCGTAGGTGTTTCAATATCCTTGATATGAAATTTTATGGTTCCACCTTTCACTAATACTTTGTGCAATTTTCTTGAAGATGATTTATTGAGACTTAGTCTATCTGAGTAATTTACAGCAGTTAAAGATAAACGACCGCCGTCTTTATCTTGAATTAATACTGAATAACTATCAGAAGAAATTGCTTTAACTGGATTGTTACGAGCATATTCATAAAGTTGAATAGAGATATCCGACGGATTACCAATCAATAAATCAACTTTTAGATCTGAATTTTGAGTAGCGGTATTGCTGAACATACCATAAATTGGACTTGTGTTAGTTATGTATCCTTGTTTAGTTGGTTCCCCAAATTCATCAACGTAGAAACGAACACTCCACATTCCAGTGTTATTAATATTTTCTAATCTAATTCTTTCTTTTTCAGCAATTTCTCTTTGTATTTTTTGTTCGTTCTCTTTTTTCTCAATATCTTTTATTAATTCTTTGTATTCAGCATTCTTAGTTGATTCTGGATGTTTCTGAGATAAAAGTTCAATATTTCGTCTTGCCTCACTATAGTTATTTTCTCGATATGATTTTTCAACCAAAGCAATTAATTTTTCTGCTCCATTATTACAATCATCTAATTCATTTTTAAGCTTCTCATTTTCTGATTTCAATTTATCATATTCAGATTTGGGGACACCACAGCTTAGCACACTTATCATTACTAACAGACTAAGGTATAAAATTTTATTTTTCATATTTCCTCTATTAGATTTCTACAGAATATATTTTAGCATATAATTATTACTTATACTGCATGAAATTATTATCTAAAGAACGTAGATATGCATGCAGTTGCATATCTATCATCCTACTATCAATCGTTCTTTTATTCTTTAACATCTGGAGAAAAGGAAAATCTATTTTCTTTGTTCAATCTTCAAAACAAAGTACCCCATTTATAGAAGCGTTTTGGTACTAATTCAACTTAGCTTAAAAGAAAATTTTAGTCAATAATTATTTATTAAAAGATTGTTTGCCTACAGCAGGCAGGGCTCACCGTCCTTCTTCGACAAGCTCAGAATGACGGTTCGCAATGACAAAGAAAGGTACGCTCTGTCATTGCGAACCCCAACGTAAGTTGGGGTGAAGCAATCTCAAAGCAGATAGATTGCTTCGTCCGGCTTTGCCGTCCTCGCAATGACAATGTTTACTTCTTAATTGTAATCAAAACAGATATTAAATAAGTTGTAATAACGAAAATTTAAGAAATTATGTTATCCAAATTTGTAACACAAAAATTCCAAGAATTATTTAATGAGAAACCTCTGCTTGTCCGTTCACCGGGAAGAGTAAACCTAATCGGCGAACATACGGATTATAATGAAGGATTTGTTCTTCCCGCCGCAATTGATAAAGCAATTTTCCTTGCAATCTCTCCGCGCAATGATGAGAAATGCAGTTTGTTCGCTCTGGATATGAACGACAGTTTTCAGTTCTCACTTAACAGTTTACAGTTTTCAGAAAAGCATTGGCCAAATTATTTAATGGGGGTTGTTGATCAGATTTTAAAACTTGGCTGCAATCTTAAAGGATTCAATTGTGTATTTGGCGGAGATATTCCTATCGGGGCAGGTATGTCTTCTTCGGCGGCAATTGAAGCCGGTTTGGCGTTCGCACTAAATCATATTTTTAATTTAGGAATAGATAAACTTTCTCTTGTTAAACTGGCACAAAAAGCTGAGAATGAATTTGTCGGAGTAAAGTGCGGCATAATGGATCAGTACATAAACATTTTTGGAAAATCCGGGAACGTACTTCGTATTGATTGCCGCTCGCTTGAGTATGATTATTTCCCATTTGAGTACAAGAATATTTCAATTGTTTTATTCGATACCGGAGTTTCTCATTCTTTGGCTTCCTCCGAATATAACCAAAGAAGAAAGGAATGTACTTTAGGAGTTGAGTTAATAAAAAAAGATCATTCTCAAATAAAAAGTTTGCGGGATGTAACTACAGCGGTGTTGAACGATTATAAAAATAAATTGGATTCAAAAATATTCCGGCGCTGCAAGTATGTTGTTGAAGAGAATGATAGAATGATGAAAGCATGTGAATCATTAAATAAGAAAGATTTGAAATTGTTCGGCACGCTGATGTACCAAACTCATGAAGGTTTGAGCAAAGATTATGAAGTTAGCTGTAAAGAATTAGATTATTTGGTGGAGCTTACAACTAATAATCCCGGTGTTTACGGTTCAAGAATGATGGGCGGCGGGTTCGGCGGATGCACAATTAACCTGATTGAAAATAACATTGTTGAAGAGACAAAAGAAAAAATTTCTAAAAAGTATAAAGAGAAATTTAATATTGAATTGAAAACATACGTTACTTCCATAAGCAATGGAACAAGTATAATAGAACAGAATTAAGATGCATACAAATAATTTTCCGCACAGAAGAAAAAATATTCTAACGGGAGAATGGATATTAGTCTCGCCTCACCGTACACAACGCCCGTGGCAAGGTGAAATCGCTGATCGAGAAAATCAAATTCGTCCGTCATACGACCCGGAATGTTATTTATGTCCGGGAAATAAAAGGGCGAACGGTGAAGTAAATCCTAATTATAAAAGCACATTTGTTTTTACAAATGATTACTCGGCGCTGATTGAAAATATACCTAACAAAAAAGTAAATCAGAAAAATTTATTAATTGCAGAAAACGAAAAAGGAATTTGCAGAGTTGTAAATTTTTCACCAAGGCACGATTTAACTTTAGCCGAAATGAGTGAAGGTGAAATTGAAAATGTAATTACAACATGGCAAGATGAGTTTAGAAATCTGAGTTCTAACAAGAATATTAATTATGTGCAGATCTTCGAAAACAAAGGCGCAATGATGGGCAACAGCAATCCGCACCCGCATTGTCAAATATGGGCGCAGGAAAGTATTCCGATTGAACCGCAAAAAGAATTAAAACAATTTCAAAAATATTATTCCAAGAATAAAAAAAGTTTATTGAGTGACTATCTAAAGTTAGAGCTGAAGCTGAAAGAAAGAATTGTATATGAGAATGATTCGTTCGCTGCCGTTGTTCCTTTTTGGGCTGTATGGCCTTATGAAACTTTAATAATTTCGAAAAGAAAAATCGCGAATCTTCTTCAGCTTAAAGAAAAAGAGAAAAAAGATTTTGCAAAAATTATAAGTGTTATTACAATTAAGTATGATAATCTATTTAATACATCTTTCCCGTATTCTGCGGGCATTCATCAGGCACCAACAGACGGCAGCAGATATCCGGAATGGCATTTCCACATGCACTTTTACCCGCCGCTGCTGCGCTCGGCATCAATAAAAAAATTTATGGTAGGTTATGAAATGTTGGCTGAACCGCAAAGAGATTTTACACCTGAAGCAAGTGCAAGTATCTTAAAAAATCTTTCCGTAAAACATTATAAGTCTAACTAATCCTTCATTATTTGATTGCAAAAATTTTTATACTTAAACTTTGTACGGTAAATGTTGAGTTTTATTATTAAATAAGAAATGGGAATAACTTAGTATGAATAAAGCAGATATTGGTCTGATTGGTCTTGCCGTAATGGGAGAAAACCTTGTATTAAATATGGAGAGTCATGGTTTTACTGTTGCAGTATATAATAGAACAGTTGATTAGGTAAATAATTTTGTAAACGGACGCGGTAAGGGAAAGAATTTCATCGGCGCTCACTCAATTGAAGAATTAGTAGCCGGCTTAAGTTCTCCAAGAAAAATTATGATGATGGTGAAAGCCGGTAAACCGGTTGATGATTTAATTGAATTACTTATTCCTCATCTCGATAAAGGAGATATTATTATTGACGGCGGTAATTCACATTTTACGGATTCAATTAGAAGAACAAATTATTTAGAGAGTAAAGGATTATTGTTTATCGGTACAGGAGTTTCCGGCGGAGAAGAAGGTGCATTAAAAGGTCCGTCAATTATGCCGGGAGGTTCGCCTCAAGCATGGCCGTATGTTAAACCGATTTTTCAGTCAATCGCAGCAAAGGTTGAAGATGGATCTCCGTGCTGTGATTGGGTTGGTGAAAATGGCGCAGGGCATTTTGTTAAAATGGTTCATAACGGAATTGAATACGGCGATATGCAATTAATTACAGAAGCATATTTGATCATGAGAAATTTATTAGGAATGACGGCAGATGAAATGCATGAAGTATTTAAGGAATGGAACAAAGGCGAGTTGAATAGTTATCTTATAGAAATCACAAGAGATATTCTTGCATTTAAAGATGAGGATGGAAAACCGCTTGTAGATAAAATTTTAGATACAGCAGGACAAAAAGGAACCGGTAAGTGGACCGGAATTTCTTCGCTTGATCTTGGTGTTCCATTAACATTAATCGGTGAAGCAGTTTATGCCCGTTGTCTTTCTGCAATGAAAAATGAAAGAGTTGAGGCTTCAAAAATTTTACACGGACCGAATCCGAAATTTGAAGGCGATAAAAAATCATTAATCGAAGATATAAGCAAAGCATTGTTTGCATCAAAACTTGTTTCGTATACTCAAGGATATGTTTTGATGAAAGCCGCCGCTGAAGAATACAAATGGAACTTGAACAATGGCGGAATTGCTTTGATGTGGCGGGGCGGTTGTATTATTCGTTCTGTATTTCTTGGCAAGATCAAAGAAGCGTTTGATAAGAATCCTTCTCTTTCAAATTTGTTGTTAGATCCGTTCTTCAAAGATAAAATTGAAAGTTCACAAGAAGCTTGGAGAAGAGTTGTAGCAGCTTCTGTTCTAAATGGAATTTGGATTCCTGCAATGACTACCGCCTTAAATTATTTTGACGGATATCGAACTGAAAAATTACCGGCTAATCTTTTGCAAGCTCAGCGCGATTTCTTCGGCGCTCATACTTATGAAAGAATTGATAAACCTCGCGGAGAATTTTATCATACAAACTGGACCGGACACGGCGGAACAACTGCATCAACAACGTATTCGGTTTAATTTAAAATCGTAAACAAGGTTAACTTTTTATGGAAATGAAAAAATATTTAGATGGAAGCGTAGAAAAATTAACAGCTAATACAATTCGATTACTTGCCGCCGAAGGTGTTCAAAAAGCAAACTCCGGTCATCCCGGAATGCCAATGGGCATGGCTGATGTTGCATCAATTTTATGGAGTGAATTTTTAAAACATAATCCCGATGAACCTAAATGGGTAAATAGAGACAGATTTGTTTTATCAGCCGGTCACGGTTCAATGCTTTTATATTCTTTGCTTCATGTTAGCGGATATGCCGTAACAATTGATGATTTAAAATCTTTCAGACAATGGGGAAGCAGAACGCCGGGACACCCCGAGTACAATCATCTTCCGGGAGTTGAAACTACAACCGGACCTTTGGGACAAGGATTTGCAAACGGAGTAGGAATGGCGATCGCATCAAAAATGATTGCCGCGAGATTCAACGATGATAAAAATCATTTGTTCGGAAATCATTACATCTACGGAATTGTAAGCGACGGCGATTTGATGGAAGGAATTTCTCACGAAGCCGCTTCGATTGCGGGACATCTGAAACTCGGTAACATAATTTATTTTTATGACGACAACAGTATAACAATTGAAGGAAATACCGAGATAACTTTTTCGGAAGATATTGGAAAAAGATTTGAAGCTTACGGATGGCAGACTTTACATGTTGATGCTTATGATCATGACGGTATTCGCCGATCAATAAAATTAGCCCAGGCTGAAAAAGAAAAGCCGACAATTATAATCACAAAATCTCACATCGGGTTTGGAAGTCCGCATAAAGTTGATACGCCTGAAGTTCACGGTTCACCTTTAGGTAAAGAAGAATTAGCAGAAACCAAAAAGAATTTGGGATGGAATTACGAACAGGATTTTTATGTGCCTGAAGAAGTGAAGAATTTATTTGAAGCTAGAAAAAGATCATTAATAAACGAATACAATAGTTGGACAAATAAATTTGAATTGTGGAAAAAAGAAAATCCCGACAAAGCAGAATTGTTTAACAAATATGAAAGTAATTGGCTGCCGGAAAATCTGTATGTGGAATTGTTAAACTCAGCCGGAAAAGAAGCAAATGCAACACGTGTTTTATCCAGTAAGGTAATTCAAAAAATTGCGGAACTTGTACCAAATTTTATTGGCGGCTCTGCAGATCTCGCTCCTTCAACAAATACTTTAATGAAAAACTACAGTGCAATTTCTCCCGGAAAATTTGAAGGAAGAAATTTTCATTTCGGAATACGCGAACATGCCATGGGCTCGATTCTTAACGGCATAACACTATACGGCGGCTTTAAAGTTTTCGGTGCGACTTTTTTAGTCTTCTCAGATTACATGCGTCCTTCAATCAGACTTGCCGCTATTATGGGATTGCCCGCTGTTTATGTTTTTACTCACGATAGTATTTTTCTCGGTGAAGACGGGCCTACTCATCAGCCGATTGAACATTTAGCCGTACTTCGTGCAATTCCAAACGTTACCGTCTTAAGGCCTGCAGATGAAATTGAAACTGCCGCCGCATGGTATTATGCATTACAACATAAAGACGGACCGTCGGCATTAATTCTAACAAGACAGAAAATTGATCCGATCGTTAGAGATCAAAATTTTGATCCTAAGGAAGTTTTGAAAGGAGGATATGTAGTCTCGAAAGAAAAAGGCAATAAAGTTGAATTAGTAATAGCTGCAAGCGGTTCGGAAGTTCCGGTTGCTATCTCGGCACAAAAATTATTGGAAGGAAAATTTTCTATAAGAGTTATATCAATTCTTTCAAAAGAAATTTTTGAAAAGCAAGGAGAAGATTACAAAAAGAAAATTATTCCGGATGATGTTCCCGTTGCTGTAATTGAAGCTGCATCTATGACCGGATGGGGAGATTTATTTAGAAATAAATTATTAACAATCGGAATGACGCGCTTTGGTGCTTCTGCTCCTTATCAAACTTTGGCAGAGAAATTCGGATTTACCGGACAACAAGCCGCAAAGAAAATTGAAGAATGGCTTAAATAAGATTTGATAAAACGTACATTTTATTTTTTGTAAAGCCCGGCATAATTAGTCGGGCTTTTTTGTTTACACAATGTAAAATTATTTTACATCATCTATCTTATTGGCATGATTAGTCTTACAGAATAACCGCAAAATATTTTAACACGCCGCAAATTCTCATCGTCAATAACATCTCATTAACAACGCAATTTGAGTATAACGAGCTGGTATGTTCCTTGCACAGATAAGTGCAATTATTCAACAAGGAGAACTAAAAATGCAAAAGAGAATATTATTAATAGACGACGAACCCTCGTTAAGACGGTCACTTTCGCTTGGATTAAATCAAAGAGGAATTGAAGTTGATCTAAGTGAAAACGGAATTAACGCACTCAAGAAAATTGATCTATACAAAAAAAATGAGATCGCTCTTGATACAGTAGTGCTTGATATTCAATTGCCGGATATAGACGGAATAGTGCTCGGCAAGATTATTAAATCAAAATATCCGGACACATCAATGATCTACATTACCGGTTATGCAGATAAACTTGAAGAAACTGAGATTGATGATTTAAAAGTAGATGCATTTCTTGAAAAACCATTTGATGCAGATGAACTAACAACCGAGATCAATCGAATACTTGAGAAGAAACCAAAAACTCCAAACAAAGAGGTTAAAGAAAAGAAAGAAGAAAAGACTGTTGCCGCTTATATTCTTTTAAAAGTTGATCCTAAAGCTGATTTCTTTGCAGTTTATAAAAAATTATACTTCATGGAAAACGTATTGTATTGTGATGCTACAAAGGGCGATATAGATATTTTCTTACTCGTACAATCCGACTCAATTGAAAAATGTAAAGAGCTATTTGAAAATGAAATTCTGTCTTTATACGGAATTAAAGAAGCAGAATTTCTTCCCGTTGGAATACCGATGATGACGGATAATATTAAGGAAATAATTAACTCGGCAGGAATATCACTCTCAAATGAAATTCCCAGTCTCGGCGCCGTAAGAGATTCAAGTCAATCTGTCTGTTCATATGTTTTAGTGGAAGTAGAAAGAGAAAAGATCGAAGACATTTACCCGATACTAAAGCTCACGGAAAATGTAGTCTATTGCGATTTCATCTCCGGTAAATTTAATTTGATTATGATGGTAAGCGGAACGCACTTTAGCCAAATTGATAAATTCCTCGAAAATAAATTGGTCAACTTAGATGGTGTAGTAAAAGTCAAGGAATATCCAATTATAAATATTTATGAAATGTAAAAACCGCTTTATCAACTACTTACGTGGTGAAAGACATGAACAATACTGAAGTTCAAGAGAAAAAAAGTATTCCGAATTTTAAAATTGATCTTGTTAATAAAAGACATCAAAACGGTTCGCTAATTCCTCTGTTGCAGACAGCGCAGGATTCGTACGGATATATTCCGGAAAAAATAATTTATTATATAAGCGAGTTAGTCGGAATACCGGCCGCAGAAATTTACGGGGTCATCACTTTTTATTCACAATTCAGACTAAAGCCGCTTGGTAAAAACCTAATCAGAATTTGCGAAGGCACCGCATGCCATGTTAACGGTGCTAAAAGTATCCTAACTGCTCTTCAAGATGAATTAGGTATTACTGTAGGAGAAACTACAGATGACGGTATTTTCAGTCTGCAGTCAGTAGCTTGTTTAGGTTGCTGTTCCTTAGCTCCCGTTGTTATGATAAACGATGCAACGCATGGAAATCTTACAATGGATAAGATTAAAAAAATATTGAAGAAATATAAAACCGAAGAAAAAATCCGGATCGCATCATGAAAAAAATTAAAGTCGGCTTGGGCACATGCGGAATTTCTGCAGGCGGAGAATTGGTTTTCAATAAACTAAAAGAAGAGATAAAAACTAAAAATCTTGGAATTGAGGTCAACGAAACCGGATGTATGGGAATGTGTTATGAAGAAGCTTTGGTTGAAGTTGTTGATGACAACGATAGTTTTCTTTACTCAAATGTAACCGTTGATAAAGTCGGCAGAATTGTAAATGAACATTTGATAAATAATAAACCTGTTATAGAATGGATAATTAAAAGCAATGAAGTTTCTAAAGAAGATGATTTTCTAAAAAATCAAAAAAGAATAGTTCTCCGCAATTGCGGTGTTATAGATCCGACATCTATTGATGAATACATCGAACACAACGGATACAAAGCTTTAGAAAAAGTATTGAAAAATTTTTCTCAGCAGGAAGTTATTGACATGATTATTAAATCCGGATTGCGTGGAAGAGGCGGTGCCGGATTTACAACGGGAATGAAATGGAAATTTGCCAATCAAGAGAAAAGTGAAAAAAAATATATTGTCTGCAATGCAGATGAAGGCGACCCTGGTGCATTTATGGACAGAAGTGTTTTGGAAGGCGATCCGCATTCCGTACTTGAAGGAATGATGATCGCCGCTTATGCAATCGGCTCGGATGAAGCTTACATTTATTGCCGGGCTGAATATCCGCTTGCAATAAAAAGATTACGGACGGCAATAAAACAATGTGAGTCGAGAGGATATTTAGGGAAAAATATTCTTGGTTCGAATTTTAATTTCACAATAAAGATTAAAGAAGGCGCCGGTGCATTTGTATGCGGAGAAGAAACGGCGTTAATGGCTTCGGTTGAAGGAAAGCGCGGAGTGCCGCGGCTTCGTCCTCCGTTTCCTGCTAACAAAGGATTATGGGGTAAACCGACAAATATTAATAACGTTGAAACTTTTGCTAATGTACCATGGATAATCAATAACGGCTGGGAAAAATATTCTTCGCTTGGAACCGAAAAAAGTAAAGGCACAAAAGTTTTTGCGCTCGCCGGAAAAATAAAAAGAAGCGGTCTTGCAGAAGTGCCGATGGGCATGACGATCAATGAAATTGTTTTTGATCTTGGCGGCGGAATTAAGAATGATAAAAAATTCAAAGCTGTGCAAATGGGCGGACCATCGGGCGGATGTATTCCCGCAAGTATGGGTGATCTTAAAATTGATTACGATGAGATCGTACGCACCGGTGCAATAATGGGTTCAGGAGGATTGATTGTGCTTGATGAAACAACCTGTATGGTTGATCTTGCGCGCTACTTCCTCAACTTTACACAAAATGAATCTTGCGGCAAGTGTACATTCTGCAGAGTCGGTACTAAAAGAATGCTGGAGATTCTGGAAAGGATAACTATCGGCAAAGGAAAAGAAAATGATGTTGATATACTTCAAGACTTGGCAAGCAAAATCACTAAGAACAGTCTTTGCGGATTGGGGCAGTCTGCACCTAATCCGGTTTTAACTACAATTAAATATTTCCGTGAAGAATATGAAGCACATATACGCGATAAAAAATGTCCTGCACACAATTGTTCGGCATTGATTGAGTATACAATAGATGAAGTGAATTGTAAAGGATGCGGGCTTTGTATTAAAGCGTGTTCATCAAATGCAATTACAGGAAGTAAAAAAGCGGTTCACTACATCAATCAAGAATTGTGCATAAAATGCGGGCGCTGTTTTGATGTATGCAATTTAGACGCTGTAATAAAAAACTGAAATTCTTCCAAGGACTGAAGTTATGGAAAACATTAAAGTTATTATTAACGATAAAGAAATTATTACAACACCGGATAAAACAATATTAGAAGTTGTTCACGAAAATAAAATTGATAAAATTCCAACACTTTGTCATGATAAACGTCTTGAGCATTTTACATCATGCTATCTTTGTGTTGTTGAAGTTGAAGGAATGAATAAACACGTTCCATCATGCGCTACTCTAGTCCGCGATGGAATGAAAGTTTACACGAACAGTGAAGGTATAAAAAGTGCTAGAAAAACCGCATTGGAACTTCTTTTCTCCAATCATTATGCTGATTGTATCGGTCCATGTAAAAGTAATTGTCCAGCCGGAGTTGATGCACAATCATACATAGCATTAATCTCTGTTGGTAAATACAAAGACGCAATAAAATTAGTGAAAGAAAATAACCCGCTGCCTTTATCAATCGGAAGAGTTTGTGTTAGAGACTGCGAGACCGCGTGCAGAAGAAATTTTGTTGATGAACCGGTCGGCTGTAATTATTTGAAAAGATATATTGCAGATATAGACAGCAGCGACAAATGGATCCCGGAATTAAAACCAAGAAGGAATAAAAAAGTTGCCATAATTGGCGGAGGACCGGCGGGATTAACCTGCGCTTACTATCTTACTATTGAAGGTTATTCACCAACCATCTTTGAAAAACTTCCGGAGCTAGGTGGAATGCTGAGATACGGAATTCCGGAGTATCGTTTGCCAAAAAAAATTCTTGATGATGAAATCAACTGGATTCTTGATCTTGGTGTAGATGTAAAAACCGGAGTTGAGTTAGGTAAAGATATTTCAATAAAAGAATTGATGGATAAAGGATTTGAATCTGTATTTGTTGGAGTCGGTGCGCACAAAGCATCAACAATGGGATTAAAAGGAGAGAATGAGATTGAAGGTGTATTCGATGGAATAGGATTCTTACGCGAAGTTGAAAATGGAAATGTTCCTAAACTAAATGGAACCGTTGTGATAGTAGGCGGCGGTAACACAGCAATTGATGCAGCAAGAACTGCATTGAGATGCGGTGCCGAAAAAGTGAAGATCGTTTATAGAAGAAGTATAAAGGAAATGCCCGCACATCATGAAGAAATAGAAGCGGCACAAAAAGAAGGAATTGAAATTCTATTTCTAACAAATCCTAAATCAATTGTTGAAGAAAATAAAAAATTAAAAGGGATTGAATGCTTAAAGCAAAAACTTGAAGCTGCAAAACCCGGAGAGCGTCCGCAGCCTGTTCCCATTGAAGGATCGGAATATATAGTCGAATGTGATTTTCTCATTGGTGCAATTGGACAAAAAGTAGATACTGCTTTTGTAAATCTTGATAAAGATTGCTCGCTTGAAAAGTGGGGAACAATAACAGTAAATAAAAAAACACTTGAGACATCAATTCCCGGAGTCTTTGCGGGAGGCGATGCTGTAACAGGTCCGCTTACGGCAATCAGTTCAATCGCACAAGGAAAACAGGCAGCACAATCAATTATGAACTACTTGGAATTGGGAACAATAAAAAAATCTGAGAAAAAATTCTTGAGTTCGAAAAATAGATTTGGTGAATTATCCAAACGAGAATTTTCACAGATCAAGAAACTTGCTCGGGAAAAAATGGCCGAGCTGAGTGTAACTGATAGAATTCACAATTTCAGCGAAGTTGATCTGGGAATTTCCGAAGAACAATCGTTAAACGAGTGTGCACGCTGTTTGGAATGCGGCTGCTCGGAATATTACGATTGCACTCTAAGAAAATATTCGGAAGAATTTAATTTAGATATCTCGGAATACATTGGTGAAACTAAAAAATACTTAGTTGATAACAGACATCCGTTTATTTCCTTAGATCCTAACAAATGTATCAATTGCGGTAAATGTGTAAGGACTTGCACGGAAATATTAAAAGTTTCAGCTCTTGGTTTTGTTTACCGCGGATTCAAATCGGTTGTTAAACCTGCAATGGAAAAACCGCTGCTTGATACCAACTGTATTGCATGCGGTAATTGTATTGATGTTTGCCCGACCGGGGCGATTAGCGAGAAATTTCCATTTAAGGTTCTGGGAACGTTACCAAAAGAAAATCATGAGACCATTTGCGGGTTCTGCTCCGTTGGATGTAAAATTAATTTCAAAAAGATCAATGATGAAATCTTCTACGTGTCAAATTCTACCGAAGAGATAATAGATACACATAACAAAGGTTATCTATGTGTTAAAGGAAAATTCGGGCATAGATACTTGATGGAAAAGAATAGAGTAAACAGCGCTATTATTAGAAAAGATGATTTGGTGCATGAAGTCGGAGTTGATGAAGCTATTATTTATTCAGAGAAGAAAATAAAAGAGATAATTAATAAATACGGATCCGATTCTGTTGCCGTTTTTGCTTCACCTAATTTATCCAATGAAGAATTATATCTGCTTCAAAAATTTACACGAGCTGGTTTGAAGAACAATAACATTTCCAGTTTTTCGAATCTGTTTCAGAATAAAGAACTCAATGCGCTTGATGAATCTCAAGGACTTACTATATCAACAACAACAATGGATAGATTGAAATATGCTGACGTGATCATTGTAATCAATTCAAATCTTTCCGAAGAAAATTTAGTAATGGAATTGAAAATAAAAGATGCTCAAAAAGGAGGAACGAAATTAGTTGTTGTTAATTCATCGGAGATCCAACTGGTAAGGCAGTCTGATCTTTGGATTGACAGTACTAAAGGAACGAATACATTTTTGCTCGATTTGTTAATGAAAAAGTTTGCAGAGAACGGATGTACTGATCAAGAATTTATTAGCTCAAAAACAGAATTGTTTGACGATTTTAAAAAGAAACTTGAGATGATGAATTTCAATGAGGCGATGGAGCTGATAAATATAGACAATGAAAAATTCCAACAGCTGTATGAATTAACTAAAAATAAAAAATCAAAAATCGTTTTCATCTATAATATGGATTCTACTAGGGAGAAATCTGATAACGATCTTAAAGCAATCGGCAATTTTTTATTGATGACCGGAAGGATAAACAAGAAAAATAATGGAATAATATTGCTGCGAGATAATTGCAACTCAGCCGGACTTTTAGATATGGGGGTTAATCCAAATTATTTGCCGGGATACGTAAAACAAGATGAATTAGAAGAAATAAAAAGAATAGAAAATTGTTGGGAAGTAGACTTAAAATCTATTTTCAAAACGGATAATCTTGAAAACAAAATTAATAAGGGCAATATAAAAGCTGCTCTAATTTTTGGAGAAGATCCAATTGCATTTAATCTTACTGGAAGAATATTGAGTAATTTGGATTTTCTACTTGTAAGTGATTCTTTTTACACTGACACTGTTTATGAAGCTGATGTTGTTCTACCTTCGCTAACTTACCTGGAACAAGAAGGCACGTTCACCCGTTGCGATCACACGATTCAAAAAGCAAAAAAAATTGTTGATCGTGGTGATATTACTAACTGGGAAATAATTGAGAAACTTGCAGCCAGGTTTTCACCGGGTTTTAATCATAAAACCGCAGATGAAATTTTTGATGAAATAAAAAGTGTAAATAAATATTACAGCAATATTGAAATTGGAAAATCATGGATTGAAAATTTAACAGATGAAGATTTTATACATAAAAAATTTAAATTCTCATTAAACAAATCAGACTTAACAACTTTTGAAGCCATTAAACCTGTAATTCATTTCTCGGAGAATTATTATGTTTCCAATGTAAAAATGCAGTTGGTTTAAGTTATGCTTAAAACTACCAGTTATAAATTGATTTACGAATTATTTGATCATGTATTAATCTTTGATCGGAACAATGAAGTAGTATTCGAAGGTAATGCATTTAAAAGATTATTAAACAGCACTGCTAAAAATATTAACAGTCTTCTATCGGAATCCCTTCAAGCTAATTATAATTCCAAAACACTTATTGAAACTATTGAACAAGTAAAATCTGATTTAGAACCACATACAATTAAATTAAACGGAATTAAAGAAGAATATATTTTGTTTCCTCTTAATTTCGATTTAGATCCGCATATTCTTTTAACACCAAAAGATAAAGTTGTAGAGATAACAAGAATCGAACATGATCTGAAAGAAAGGGTAAAAGAATTACGTTGCCTTTATAATGTTAGCAAGGAATTAGAGGCCTCTCAATCAATTAATGAAGCGCTGGAAAAATGTATTAAACATGTTCGAGCAGCATTTCAATTTCCCAATGATGTAATAATCAATTTTGAAATCGGTAAAAAAATATTTGGCGATACTTCATGGGACCCAAAAACAATCAACTCAATTTATTTTTCCGATATAAATGTGAACAATAAAAAACACGGCGAGATTAAAGTATTATTGAAAAGTAATGTCGGTTTTCTCGAAGAAGAACAGAGCATGATCAATGAAATCTCCGGCAAATTTGCAAGAGCTATTGAAGAATCGGAGAAGACAATAAATCTTGAAAAACAGAAAAAAATATTACTTGCCAAGAACGAAACATTATTAAGATTAACCGAAGAGTGTCATCAAAAACAAGAAAAGCTAAGAACTTTCTTCAGTGCAATTTCAGATCGTATAGTTGTGATTGATCGTGAATTCAATATTATTATGTCGAATAAAGATGATATTGGTGATTCGGGTAAGTGTTATAATAAATTATTTGGAATAAACGAACGATGTGCCGATTGCCCTTCATTAGATACTTTTAAATCTGCTGAAAATTGTTCGGTAGAAAAAGATGAAGGTGATATTTATTATACATTAAGGTCATATCCAATCTTTGATCAGGACAATAAAGTTGATAGAGTCTTGGAAGTTTGCAGAGATATAACAGTTCAGAAAAGAATGGAAGCCCAACTTTTACAATCGTATAAATTGGCATCACTGGGTAAACTAGTTGCCGGAGTAGCTCATGAAATTAATAATCCGAATACATTTATACTTGGCAACTTGAAGATCATACAAGAGGCACTGGATGATATTTTTCCGGTACTGGATAAGCATTATTCAACTAAAAAAGATCTAAAAATTGCACGATTAGATTATGATGTATTCAAGGACAACATTTCTACTTTGATTACAGATATGATTAATGGTGCAAATAGGACAAAAAAAATTGTCGGTGATCTTAGAAACTTTGCAAAAAAAGATGATGGAACTTTAACTGATAATATTGATCTGAATTATATTATAAAAAATAATCTTACACTCACAAGAAAACATGTAAAGAAATACGCCGAGTTGGAAATGATTCTTGCAGAAAACTTGCCGGTGTTTAAAGGTAATATTAATAAAATTGAGCAAGTGATTTTAAATTTGGTAATGAACGCGTCGGAGGCTATTGAAAAAAGTGATGGACTAATAGTAATTAAAACTGCTTATGATGAAAATAAAAAAGAAGTTTTGTTGACTATAATGGATAACGGCTGCGGAATGAATGAAACAACAATAAAAAATATTTTCGATCCGTTTTTTACTACTAAAAGAAATAAAGGAGGAACAGGATTAGGTCTTTCTATTACTTATGGAATAATTAAAGATCATAACGGATATATAAATGTTGAATCGAAATTAGGAGTAGGTACTACATTCACGATTCATTTTCCAATTAAAACATGTGCGGGAAAAGATGAATAAGATCTTAGTTGTTGATGATAATCAAGCAGTTCTTAATTTCTTAAATATTTTCTTGTTGCAAACTGGAAAGTACCAAATAAAAACTCTACAGGACAGCAAACAAACTTTTAATCTTTTAGATTCCGGGAAATTTGATTTGTTGTTATTAGATATGGATATGCCCGACGTAACCGGGCTGGATATATTAAAACATATCACTGAAAATAAAATTAACATAACAACAATTGTGCTTACAGGCGTGGAAGATATTGATCTTGCTATTTCAGCAATGAAGTTGGGGACTTACGATTATATGCTTAAGCCGATTGAGGAAGAAAGATTAATCAAAACAATTGATGCTGCACTTGAAAAGAGAAAATTTGAATTGAATGAAATCGGCATAACGGAACGATTATCTTTAGATTCACTAACATATAAAGATGTTTTTGAAAACATAATCACTAACGATGAAAAGATGGTTAAAATTTTTCATTATGTCGAAAAATTTGCCATTACGGATAACAGCATTTTAATTTGGGGTGAAAGCGGGTCGGGGAAAGAACTTATAGCACAAGCAATTCATAAAATCAGTAATAGACGAAATAAAAAATTTGTTGCCGTTAATGCCGGTGCATTTGCTCAAGAATTATTTTCATCAGAATTTTTTGGTCATGAAAAAGGTGCGTTTACCGGCGCATCATCTGATAAAATAGGTTTTATTGAAGATGCAAACGGCGGCACATTGTTTTTAGATGAAATAGGCGAACTATCTTTACCTATTCAAGTAAAACTTCTTCGGGTATTGCAGGACGAAGAGTTTTACCGTCTGGGTTCGATAAAGAATATCAAAGTTGATGTAAGAATTATTGCTGCGACTAGTAAGAATCTTTTTGAAGAAATTAAAAAAGGAAATTTCAGAAAGGATCTATTTTTCAGATTGAATATTAATTCTATCAACCTTCCTCCATTACGAGAAAGAAAAGGTGATGTTGAATTACTGGCAAATTATTTCCTTAGAATGTTCAATGAAAGGTACAAAAAGAGTATAGAGAAAATTTCTTCGCAAGTATTAAATTGTTTTAAGAGCTATCCCTTTCCCGGTAATGTTAGAGAGCTGATGAATTTAATTAACAGCGCGATAATAGTTGAAAGTACAAACGAGCTGCATAAAAAATCACTTCCGAATTACTTTTTAGAGAACAATAATTCTTATAGTGAGTTAGACAATGATATTATTCCCCGGTCTTTGGAAGAGATGGAAAAAAATCATATTAAAAATGTTTTAGAATTTACGAACAAGAATCGTTCAAAAGCAGCGGAGATATTGCATATATCAAGAGTAAATTTAATTTCAAAAATCAAAAAATATAAAATCGAGAAGTAACCAATCAACTTAATTAGCGTTGGGAAAAAGTAATTTTGTTTCCTTCCTTAATTCGTATATAAAAATTGAAATAACCGGCAAATATTCTAATAGCAATACAATAGGATATTCTTTCCACAATCCGTTTAGCTGATAATTTAAAACTGTAAACACAGTCGAGGAGCTAAATCCTACGAAGAAAATTCCGCTCCATCTTGGAAATATAGGCAGCAATACTGCAAGCCAAGCTAAATACCATGGATGTACAACCGGAGAGAAAATCATAAGCAGTAATACCGAATAATAATATTTATGCAGCAAATCCATTTTATTAAAAATAAACGGAAGAAAACAAATAACTAAAAGTATTCCGCAAATTATTCTGGCTGTCTGATTGTTCTGAATAGACGAATTAATAATGTTAAATACAATACCGTTGAATGTCCAATGCTTGGCGTAAATGAAAAATGCTTCAAATGGATTGGAAGAAAATATATATGGTAAAAATTGAATACTAAAAGCTATTGCCGGGATAAAAACAATTTTAATCCTGTCTGTTAATTTCTTCTCGTAGAAAAAGAGAATAGGAAGAAAAAGAAATCCTACGGGTTTTATCGAAAAAGATAATCCAAGAAAAATTAACGAGAGTATTTTTTTATTATCCACATAAAAAAATAAAGCAAAAATAAGAAGAGGTAATCCAAATCCGTCAAGATGAGCATCTAGAGAAAATTGAATTATCGGCAGAGGGCATAACGCATATAATAAAATATATTTTTCCGGAAGTTTTTTTTTCTTTATTAAAAGAAATAAAGCAAATAAAGTCATCAATTCAGAAACGAGCAGTAATAATTTGTATCCCCAGACGGATTCTCCGCTTAGTGAGTAACCAGCATAGAACAACCATTGACTTAATGGGAAATAAATCGTTTTTAATTCAGGATTGTTAATTAGCTTAGGAATAATTTCCGAATGAAGGTTTAGTAAAACCGGATCATGCGGCAAATAAAGATAAGGATTAATGCCAGCTGACTGAACTTTTCCATCCCACATATATCTATAATAATCATCGGAACCAATTGGATTAACGGAAATAAAGCTTAATCGAAGTAAAATTCCAACTGCAACAAATCCAACTACATATCTAAAAGGTATTTCATTTTTTAGAATTAAATAACTGATAAAAATAAAAATTATAGAGGAAGATATATAAATGATTGAGTAAGTTATGATTGGTTTGATGTTAAGTATATGTATCAATAGAAAAAGAAAACACAATACTAATGCAGATAAGACCAACAAGACTTTGCTTTGTGATTTCATTTGTATCGAATGTTTTATTAGGATTAAAGATAATCAAAAGAAAATAAATCGGAAAAATGCATAGCTGTCTTTAATTAAATCATTATTTTGTTATGGATTTTTGTCAACACTATCAAAATAAAACTTACATGTTGAAAAGAGAATTGATTGCAGCAATAGTCCTCTTCATACTTTTTCAAGGTTGTTCATCAATGTTGATAAAAGAAAATAATAATTTCATAAAAGTTAAGAACACTCATTTAGAACTTAACGGCAAGCCGTATTATTTTACCGGCACTAATTTTTGGTATGGATTTTATCTTGGCTCTCAAACAAATCCCGGAAATAGAGAAAGATTGGCAAGAGAATTGGATAATCTTCAATCAATCGGCATAACCAATCTAAGAATTTTAGCATCTTCAGAAGATTCCTATATTCAAAAATCACTCAAGCCCGCGGTACAGAATGAACCGGATGTTTTTAACGATGGACTTTTAGACGGATTAGATTTTTTAATTTCAGAAATGAAGAAGCGGGATATGCACGCTGTTATCTATTTAAATAATTATTGGGAATGGTCCGGCGGAATGGCGGTCTATAATAAATGGTTTAATATTGGGAAAGTAATTGATCCGTATGATTCTACGCAGGGTTGGACTGCATTCATGGATTACACAGCTTCTTTTTATAAGAATGAAAAAGCCAACGAATATTTTAGAAAGTACATTAAAAAAATTGTTACCAGAGAAAATTCATACACAGGTCAATTTTATTTTGATGATCCCACAATTATGGCATGGGAATTAGCAAATGAACCGCGAGCTGGAAGTTTAGATAATGGATTTTCCAATCTTGATAATTATTATAAATGGATAAATGAAACGGCAAAGTATATTCATTCCGTAGATCCCAATCATTTAGTTACAACCGGAAGCGAAGGAGTTATAGGAAGTTTACTTAAAGAAGATATTTTTCTGAAAGCGCATGAAAGTAATTACATTGATTATGCAACATTTCATCTCTGGGCAAAAAATTGGAATTGGTTTGATGCCAAGAAAATTGATGAGACTTATACCCAAGCAGAAAAAAACGCAATTGAATATTTTAACCAGCATATGATTCTTTCAAGAAAATTGAATAAGCCAATTGTTCTTGAAGAATTTGGACTGCCCCGCGATAATGAAAATTATAATTCCGGTACACCGACTACCGCAAGAGATAAATATTACGAAAAATTATTATCTGTGGTTTATGATAGCGCTGCAGCCGGAGCTCCTATTGCCGGGACAAATTTTTGGGCATGGGCCGGAGAAGGACGCGGAAAGAATGAAGATAACTTTTGGCGCGTAGGAGATCCTTTTACGGGAGATCCGCCTCACGAACCGCAAGGAATAAATTCTGTCTATGATACTGATTTTACAACAATTAATATTTTAAAAAATCACGCAGCAAAAATGAATATTCTAAACGAAAAAAATCTTATTAATAAATAAAATGGCGAGGGATGATTATGAAAACATATTCAAAAACATTTACGAAATATGCTTTACTTAGTTTATTTCTATTAGTTAATCTTATCTTAATTTCGTGCAAGAACAAGGAGACAAAAACTGAAATGGAAGTGAAGAAAGAATCCTTTGGTAAAACAGCTGACGGGCAGAATGTTGATATTTATACTTTGACAAATAATAACGGTATGACAGTAAGAATTACTAATTACGGCGCAACAGTAGTCTCTTTAACGGCACCGGACCGAAACGGAAAATATGAGGATGTTGTTTTGGGGTATGATAACATTGAGGGATATGAAGCCGACAAATCTTATTTCGGTGCTATTGTAGGCAGATATGGAAACAGAATCGGAAAAGGTAAATTCAAGTTGGATGGAAAAGAATATCAACTCTCTATTAACAATGGAGAAAATCATCTTCACGGCGGAACAATTGGATTTAACAAAAAAGTTTGGGAAGTTATTGACACCAAATATCTAAACGGTCTTTCAGCTATAACAATGAAATATATTAGTAAAGATGGAGAAGAAGGATATCCGGGAACAGTTGAATTAACGGTTAGTTATTATCTTAATAATGAAAATGAACTTGCAATTAATTATGCGGCATGGACAGACAAAAATACTATTATAAATCCTACACATCATTCGTACTTTAATCTAACTGGTGATCCGAATAAAACCATTCTTGATCATGAATTAATGATTGATGCAGATAAATTTACTCCGGTTGATAAAGGTTTAATTCCAACCGGCAAGTTTGCAGATGTAACAAATACGCCGATGGATTTCCGCAAACCAACAAAGGTAGGTGCACGCATAAATGAAAATTATGAGCAATTAAAATTTGGTCTTGGTTATGATCATAATTGGGTTTTGAATAAACATCAAGAACTTCAGCCCATGATTGCATCTGTGTATGAACCAACTTCCGGAAGATTTATGCAAGTGTGGACTGACCAACCCGGTATACAATTTTATTGCGGTAATTTTTTAGATGGAAAAATAAAAGGTAAAAATGGGGTTATGTATCAGTATAGAACCGGGTTATGTTTGGAAGCCCAGCATTTCCCGGATTCTCCAAACAAACCCGATTGGCCTTCTACAGTTTTGAAAGCAAGTAGAACCGAAGTGTATAAACAAACAACGACTTATAAATTTTCAGCAAAATAATTTGATGGAGGAATAATGCAAAAACTATTATCAGTTTTATTACTTGTTTCTTTCTCATTTATTGTTGGACAAAAATTAAAATCACCTGAAGAATTTCTGGGATATAAAGTTGGCACCGATTATAAAATTG
Organism: Melioribacter sp.; assembly: GCA_012026935.1. Classification (GTDB taxonomy): domain Bacteria; phylum Bacteroidota; class Ignavibacteria; order Ignavibacteriales; family Melioribacteraceae; genus Fen-1258. The sequence continues at coordinate 23,073 of VEPI01000105.1, forward strand.
CAGACTATGCTACAATTACAAAGTATTTTAAACACCTCTCGGAAAACTCAGATAAACTTCTTTACCAGGATATCGGTAAAACTACTCTCGGTAAAGAAATGTTCATGGCGATAATCAGCTCGCCCGAGAACTTAAAGTCAATTGATAAATACAAAAAAATAATTCAACAGCTTTCCGATCCGCGTAAAATAAATGATGCTGAAGCAATGCAATTAACCAAAGATGGAAAAGTCGTAGTGCTGGTTACCTGCAACATTCACTCTACGGAAATCGCTTCTTCCCAAATGTCTATGGAATTTGCTTACACACTCGCAAATGGAAGCGCTCCGGAAAAATCCAACAAAGCTCTTAATGATGTTATCTTTATAATTATGCCGTCAATTAATCCGGACGGTACAACGATGGTAGTTGATTGGTATAATAAATATTTAAATACTGAATATGATGGTGCTTCGATGCCGTACCTTTATCATCCATACGCTGGACATGATAACAACCGCGATTGGTTTATGTTTAACCTGAAGGAAACACAAAATGTTGTTAAGGTTGCATTCCATGAATGGTTTCCGCAGATCTGGCTGGATGAACATCAAATGGGAAGCAATGGTGCAAGATTATTTGTTGTTCCTTACAAAGATCCGATCAATCCAAATGTGAATCCGCTTATTTGGAGATGGCAAAAAGTTATTGGCGGATTAAGTGCACTGGATCTTCAAAAGAAAAATTTTACCGGTGTGATTGATCAAGCATTATATGATGCTTATTGGGAAGGTGCCACAGAAAATTCTCTATGGCATAATCAAATCGGAATGCTTTCTGAAATGGCAAGCTGTAATGTTGCAAGCCCTATTTTTATTGATTCCTCTGAAGTTAAAGCAACCCAAGAAATTACTACTTATGATGTTCGAACAAATTATCCTGCGCCATGGCGCGGCGGCTGGTGGCGTTTGCGTGATATAGTTGATTATGAACTCGGTCTTACCTACAGTTTGCTGGAAACATCGGCTATGTTCAAGGAAGAATTACTGAAAACCTACTATACAATGTGTAAGGAAGCAATAGAAAAAGGAAAAGAAGGAAATCCTTACGCATATATAGTTCCGAGAGACCAAAAAGATCCTGTTACCACTTCATTGATGATTGAGAAACTTCAAATGGGCGGAGTTGAAGTTCAGTTTTCTGAAAAAGAATTTAAAGTTGACAACACTATTTATCCGGCAAATAGTTATATAATACTTTTAACACAGCCGAATGGAAGATATGTTAAAGATCTTTTTGAAGAACAAACTTATCCGGACCTTAGAAGATCAAGAAGCGAAACTCCGTTACGGCCTTACGATGTTGCCGGTTGGACGCTTCCATATCAAATGGGTGTGAAATTTTTTACAATAAACTATCCGGTTCAAATTGATGCAAAGATTATTTACAATCCTAATTATCAAAACGCAGAAATACAGACTAATGGAAATTACTTTGTCTCACCGGCGGGATTAAATGTTAATTCAACTTTTATTAACCGACTTCAAAAAGAAAATATACCGGTTTATTGGAACAATGAAAAAATCAAGAACAACTCAAGCGAATTTGAAGACGGATCAGTTTTCGTTCCGGTAAATGATAAATCAACAAAGGCAGTTAGAGAATTAGCAAACGAACTTCATCTAAGAGTAGTTTCTGCTGATGTATCTGATAAATCTAAATTAAAAGAATTAAAAAAAGTTAGAGTAGGATTATATAAATCTTATTCTGCAAGTATGGATGAAGGATGGACAAGATTACTTTTGGAAAATTATCAGTTTGAATTTTCCTCTATTGTGAACAAGGATTTCAAGAACAAAAAATTAAAAGATAATTTTGATGTAATCATATTTCCAGATATGTCCGGAGACATAATTAAAGCCGGTAAACCAAGCGGCGAGAATGCACGTTTCTCTCGTCCGAAACCACCTGAATATGAAGGAGGAATTGAAAAAGAGGGTGTAGAAAATCTAAAAACATTTATTGAAAAAGACGGCGGTTACGTAATAGCTCTTGGTCAAGCATGTAATTTTGCTATTGAAGATTTAGGTTTAAAAGTTACTAATGTAATGAAGAATGTTAAAAGCGATGATTTCTATTGCCCGGGTTCTTTATTAAGAATCAGTGTTGATAATACAAATCCGGTTGGTTATGGAATGGATAGAGAATCAATCGGTTATCTAAGTGATAATATGGCTTTTGCAACATCAACACCATTCGGTCAGTTCGATAGAAGTGTAGTGGTAAGATATCCTTCAAATAATTTATTAAAGTCCGGCTTTTTATTAGGTGAAGATTATCTATTCAAACGTAATGCGGTAGTTGATGTAAAACAAAAAAACGGTCATGTAATTTTATTTGGTTTCAAAGTTCAGAATCGTCATCAAACATTTGGAACATTTAAACTTCTCTTTAATGCAATTCACGCAGCCGGGTTACAGTAATATTATTTAACTGCCCGGGTTAAAAATCCGGGCAGTTATTC
>VEPI01000135.1 GCA_012026935.1 Melioribacter sp.
AGCTCAGATGGAAAAGAACAGAAGCGAAGTACTGCAGTTCTGCGAGGGTGAAGATGTAAAATTAAAAATTAAACCGGCAGATAAAGAAAAAGTTGTGAACTTCCTTCTTGCTCAAAAAGAAAAAGGTGTAATAGAATTTTCTGCTTCCGGTGCTTCGACAGGCTCAGCACCAGGCACAAAAGTTCAGTTTAACAGTTTTGATTTTTCAAAAGAACTGATTAAGAGTTTACCCAACGTAGTTGAGTTGAGTGAAGTTGCAACACAAGGAAGTGCGCATGTTGATAATTTGAGCGATGCGCAGAAGATCGGAAAAGAGATGGCGGATTTTGTGAATCCCAAAAAGTAAGGACCTCACCCCTGCCCTCTACTTGAAAGAAGGAGAGGGAGTGAATAAAGAGAAAAAATATTAATCAATAATTGAAGGAACAATAAAATGGTAGGAATGCAAACACAAACAAACAGCGGCGTACAGCTTTTGGCCGGAGATTTTCCGAGAGTATTTAAACCAATTACAGTTCTAACCGGATTGGTTCTTGTTCTTGGAACTCTTCTCGGTAAAATTTTATTGGGCGCAGCAACTGCTGCAGCAAAAGCCGGCGGTAATACCGGTGACGGTACTTTAACAATGGACGAAATCACCCCTATTCTTGCATTTGCAAAAGCCGGCGTTTATAAAGTAAGAATTGTCCGTGCAGCAATTGCGGCCATCGGTGAAACAAGTCCGGCGATGAAAGCTATTGCCGAGTTAAAGGACCCGGACGGAAAAGTTTTAGAAATGTTTGATGTGCCGACAACTCCGGGCGTAACAATTTCCAATCAGGTAAAATTTGCAATGATTGAAGGCAATACTGCATTTATACTTGGCGATGGATTTGACATTACCATTGCTGCAGGAAGCGGAAAGTATAAAGCTTACGATGCCGACAACCTTGACGGTTCACAATATCCGGAATTAATTCTTTCCGAAGATGTTGATTCAACCGCCGGTGACGTAAACTCAACCGGTTTAGCATCCGGTCATTTTAACGAAGCAGCTATAACCGGAGTTGATGCGAACGCCAAAGCTTATCTGGTTGGCAAACCGATCTTTTTTGGAAGCGTTAGTTAAAAGCAATTGATAATTGCGAATTGAGAATTGAAAATTTAGAAATTTTACCAGGAGAATAAAATGATAACAATTAATCCTTTAGGTTTTGCTGCCTTAACCGAAGCCGTGAATCAAATGATTCCGGTCCCTTCTTTTATTAAGAATCTTCTCTTTAAGAGAGAGGATACATTCTCAACAAAAGAAGTAATGGTAGATGTAGTTGTCGGCGGACAAAAAATATTGCCTTTAGTAAATAGAGGAAACCCGGGCAAGTTAATGTCCAACACAACGCAAAAAAGTAATTTGGTTCAACCTCCTCAATTGAAACCAAAGAAATTATTAACCGCAGACGATCTTTATTATACGAGAGGTGCCGGTGCGCCAATATTTGTGGTTGGCGGCGGAGCGGGAGACCCTGTGTTGAACGCACGAAAAGAACGTTATGCAGTTGAACAAAAAGATATGTTAGACGCAATCAACAGAACGATAGAATTTCTTTGCTGCAAAGGTTTAACCGGATCATATTCGATTTCACAAGATGACGGAACTTTTACTATTGATTTCGGAATGCCGGCAGGTAATAAACCGACACTAAGCGGCAATGCATTATGGTCGGCTCCAACAACCTGTACGCCGATTAAAAATTTAAGAGCATGGAAAATTGTTGCACAGAAAGCATCAGGTAAAATTCCGACAGTTGTAGTTATGACGCCGGATACATGGGAACAATTTTTAGCCGCCGATGAAGTAGTAAAATATTTTGATAAACTAAAAATTGATCTCGGCCAGATTAAAACCGAACCGTCAATTCTATCAACGGGTGCAGAGAAAAAAGCTACAGTTGAGAATCTTGACATCTATACTTATGCGGGCGTTTATACCGACGCAAACGGTGCACAGCAGCAATTAATTGCCGATGGATATGTCTCTATGCTTTCTCCAAATGCAGATCATAGATTGCTTTACGGCGGTATTGATGATCTTGAAGCCGGGACAGTAAAAGCAAAATATTTTAGTAAAGATTGGATTGAGAAGGATCCTAGCGGTTTGTGGTTACTTGTTCAATCAAATCCGCTGCCAACTTTCTGTGAACCGGCAGCAAATGTTTACGCAAAGGTAATTGCATAAGGGCAAGAAGTGAGAAGTTAAAGGTGAGAGGACCTCACCCCAACCCCTCTCCTTGAAAAAAGGAGAGGGGCTTTTGTTCTAAAAAATTTTGCGCTTCGATAAACTCAGCGCTCAGCGCTGGGTTGAGTTAGATTGTAATTAAATATCCTGAATCAAGTATCGAGTAACTAGAATGTATTCAACAATTCAAACATTAAAAAATAAAATTGATCTGCGTCAGCTATTGCAGTATGTAAACGATGAAAAACGTTTGGATGTAGAAATAGATTTTGAAAATGCACCGGATACGGATATATGCGTCCAGAGAGTTAATCAAGCTGCTGTTGAAGTACAGGAAGAGATTGATACTTATTTAAGAGGAAGATATAAACTCCCTCTTGCGACTATACCGTATACAATTACAATGATCAGCGACGACCGAGTGATTTATAATTTGAAGAAACGAAGATTTAGAAACGACATTACCGAAAGCGAACAAAAAATATTTGATCAATCAACAAAGCAATTACAATTAATCCAGCGCGGTGAAATGATACTTGATATTGAAAAAGTATCATCAACCGAAGCGACTACGGATGGACAGATCTACACAAATAAAACTGCAAGTGATAAAATTTTTACGAAAGATCTAATGACCAGGTTCTGACAAGATGAGCGGACGACAGGATAAAAAAAATTAGAAGGGCTGTAAATAAAAAAGTGAAATACGATTTGAAGAAAGTGATTAAAATAATTGAAGACGGAAATGTATTTGCGAGATTCGGCATGGCATTTAGAATTATTCTTAAATGGGATTTAGGCGAACAGTTAAAGGTGCCGCGTGGCTGATTTTGAAATTTCATATAGCTTAACAAATCAACTTGAAGGCGGTTATGCAAACGATCCGGATGATAAAGGCGGAGAAACTTACAGAGGTATTGCAAGAAAATTTCATCCGGAATGGGAAGGATGGAAAATTGTTGATGAAGTCAAAGGTCAAACCCGCCAAAGGGACGGCGGGCAAGTATCAAATGTTGAAAGTATAAATGATGTATTGGATGAAAATGAAGAGCTACATGAAATGATAAAGAAATTTTACAAAGAAGAGTTCTGGAATAAAATACAAGGTGATTCGATTACTAATCAATCAATCGCTAATGAAGTTTATGACAACGCGGTTAATATGGGTCCGGATAAAAGTATTGAATATCTGCAGCGCACAATTAACATCTTAAATAAAAATCAGTTGAGCTATAACGACATACCGGTTGACAAATCAATGGGAATAAAAACTTTAATAGCTCTTTCTGCATGTATCAAAGCTTTAGGCGTAAAAAGAATTGTAAACGTTATTAACGGATTTCAAGTGAAGCATTATTTAGAGTTAATGGAAAAGAATCCTACACAGGAAAAATATATTGGGTGGTTTAACAGGGTTGAGATTGTGTGGAGCTGATGCTTCGACAAGCTCAGCATAACAATTGAGAATTAAGATGAATGAGAATGGTTCAAATATTTGGAAGATAATTATTGCGGTAATTGCAACTGCGCTGCTTACTTATTTCGGTTCACAATATTTGCCGGGAAATCAAGAATATATTTCTAAAGATTCTACTTCAACATTTACTACGATAAAAGTTGAAGAACAGAATACATTCATCGCTGAATTAAAATCGAAGTTGAAAACACAACTTTTAGATTCGCTTAAAGCAACACTTAAACCGCAATTAAAGATCGTTTATAAAGATCCTAAATATAATTTGGATTCATTAATTGCCGAAGCAAAGAGAGAAGCAGTTGCGTCATTGAAAGGTGCTTCGGCAAGCTCAGCACATGATTCAACGGCAAAACCGGTTTTTATTTCAAATGCAGATACAAATTATGTTACAAAAGATTCTTTAGGAAGGACCAGGGATAGTCTCAATATTCATTCTGAAATAATAAGTCCGATCCCCCTTCATTCTGCAGTGCAGCATTCTATTAATATTGGACATAAATCATTCAGCTATGATCAGTTCAGTGAAAAAAGAGTTGAGACTACAAAGACAATTACAAAAAGAAGTTTTTGGGATAACATTCAGCCCGGATTAATAGCTGCATACGGTTATGGAATTAAATCCGGTTCATGGGAATTTTTTATCGGTGCAGGTGCCAATCTTGATATACAAGGTTTAATAAAATCATTACAGGAGAAATAAAATGAAAAAGAAAAATTCATTATTGACAATACTATTACTCGTTGCATCATTTTTGTTTTTAAGTCTTCCGATCAATAGACCGTTGATCAACGGAGGAGAGCAAAGAATTTTTGCAAACATGGATTTATATGCGCAAACTGTTGCACAGCCGTCAGCTGAGGGTGAACAGCAAACAACACCCGCAGTTACGCAAGAATTAAATCCTGAAGTAAATATAGATCTCGGTTCGACATTCGGCAGTCTTGCCGGATTATCTGCCGTCATACTTTTTTGTACATCATTTTTGAAAAAGTGGCTGAAGACAAACGACTCAATTACAATTTTGCTCTCCGGATTGATCGGAATAGTTTTATCTGCGGCCGGATTTGTTTTTCATTTAGGAATATTTGATGCGCTTGATTGGTATTACATTTTTATATACGGACTTGCGGCAACGGTAATTGCAAACGGGTTTTCAACATGGGAAGTAATTTCAAAAATATTAACGGCGGTAAAATTGAAAACGCCCCGCCAATAAAACATGGCAGGCGAAAGCTTGACCTCATCCCAGCACCTCTCCTTGAAAAAAGGAGAGGGAATAAATTGAGGAATGGATGGCAAATAAAGTAGAAAAAATATCTGAAGCTTTGGCATTAATCGAAGCAAAATTAATTGAAGCGGTTGGTCTTCTTGATCAATCAAACCGTGTTGCGGTTGAGCAGACTTCCAGTATTGACGGAATGAGAATAAGCGATCCGAAAGGAAATATTTTTGTTGCTTATCTAAGCGGCAAA
>VEPI01000002.1 GCA_012026935.1 Melioribacter sp.
GAAAATGTCTCCGCAAAAGTTATGGATAGAATTAAAGATAAAGATATTGATCTTGCAATTGTAGATCTTGATATGCCTGCACCAAACGGATTTGAATTGATCAAACTTATTAAGTCAGACAAAAAGTTTGCTCACCTCCCTATTATTATTTATACGGGTAAAGAAAATTACAGAGAGGACCTTTATAAGATTGAAGGATTATTTGAGGAACTACTTGATAAGAGATCAACGAATATTGAAGATTTGGCTGATACTATAAATGTAATGATCAACCGTTACGAAACTCCTCCTCCTGTTGAAGAGGTAATGCACAAGGATAACGTAATCAAAATATTATTAGCAGAAGATTATAAACATTCTCAAATAATTGTTACTCGATTGCTAAAGAAAAATAATTTTGAAAATGTTGTAGTTGTTGAAAACGGAGAAGATGCTGTTAAAATGGCTCATCAAGAAAAATTTAATTTGATCTTGATGGATATGCAGATGCCTATAATGAACGGCTTTGAAGCAACTGAAAAGATCCGCGAGATGCCGGATTATCGGGAAGTTCCTATAATTGCTTTAACAGCTTTTGCTATGAAGGGCGACCGTGAAAAATGTTTGGAATCCGGTGCAACAGATTATATACCCAAACCAATTGACAGTAAAGAATTTATAGATAAAGTAAAATATTATACAAACGCTTCTGCCTAAATATTTTACAGATAATTTCTGTTAATAAAAAAGTCCCGTATAAACGGGACTTTTTATTTTAACTAAATGATAATATAGAATTATTTTTTCTGCAAAGTCATTTTGGGCAATGAAGTTGTACTTGGTTGAAAATCATTGATTGTATTAATTGTTATACCGCCGCTTGCCGAAATTACTAATTCAAATACCCGCCATGTATTGTAACCGTTAGGATTGCTTGTAGGAACTGAAAATGAATACAAACTTCCTCCTATAATTAGAGTGACCTTTGCACCTGAACTTGCTAACGGTCCGGAACTTTCACCTGAATAATTGTGAACTATATATTTGTATGTTCCAGGGAATTTTCTGTAAATAGTTACAACTTCAGGTCCGTAACCATTTCTGTCATCGGTATCCAAATTTGCATAAGGATAACTTGTCGCGGTTCCTTTAGAACTCCATAAAACATGACCAGGTCCTTGAGAATTATAAGTAGGGATGTATAGATGGCTGTCTTCATCCGCTGGAGATGCGCCCCATGTTAGGGTTATGGTTGCAATTGGAGGCGCTAAAACAATATCACCTATATCTTTTGTTCCCCCGTTAGTCGTCGGTGTCGTAACAGTTAATGGACTACTTGTTGTACCGTCTTTTGTAGCTTTTACCTTAACAGTGGAATTTACACGCACACCAATATTAAATCTTCCATCAGAACCGGTATATCTGTATGATTGACCTGAATAATCAACACCATCGCAAGTTACATAAGCATTCTGAATCGGATTACCGTCACCATCAATTACTCTGCCTGTAATGTAACATACATCGTATATACGATCCCAATTCCATGAGGTAAAATGTGTAACAGTACCTACATAATTGTTGCCATTTTTTGTTGCCACTCCTTCTTCTTTCCAAGTTGCAGCAGTAGTATCATAATACCACATAGGTATGGTAGCCGGGGCAGAACTTTGCATTGATGTTGGAATGGGAATTGTAAGTGTTGAGGCTTTACCACTTGCTAATTTAATTGTAGAACCGCTTGTTGATTTTAAATTGGCATCAATAAATCCAAATGATTGAAATGTGGCTTCCGCACCGGACTGAGTTACGCCGGAAAAATTACCCGGAAATACTTGGTTGTATGTTGAACCTGTAGGATCAAAATATTTTGCTGAAACCATTACGGGACCTGAAAATGGATTGCCATTCGAATCTGTGAATGAACCGGATTGAAAAGTAATCTGACCGCCGCCGGTAGGAGTTATTGATCCGCCGGTACTGGTTACAGTCTGAGTGGGCGGTGCTGTTGATAAAGTTGCATCAATAAATGAACTCTGACCCGTATTTATATCAACAACTTTATAAGTTGACAAATATCCAGACTTAGAAAACGAAACTTGTTTTTTTGTTCCGGCTGTTAATTCTGAAACGCTAAACCAACCCTGTTCATTAGTTTGTACTACTTTGCCTTGAATAGTTACGTTAACAGAACCTAACAGTGTTCCGGATTCATTTTGAACTCTGCCAAGAAGTAGACCGTAATTTTGTGCTTGAGGATTGTTGCTGTTTGGTTCGCTTGGATTTTCATCTTTTTTACAGCTTGATGCCATAAAAAGTGCAAAAAGAGTAACAACGATAAAATAAAACCAAATATGTTTCTTCATCCCTCCTCCTTCGATTTATTTTAGAATATATATTAAAGAAAAGCTGAGCTTTTTATTTAATAACGGGAGAAGAGGATAATTCAATCATTATTTATTGTAACCACAGATCAACTTATGAATTTTTTATCGAAAAGAAAATAGATAATGATAACTATCACAAAGCTAAGTTCAGTTCCTTTTCTCAATTCAATCTAATTATTATAAGAAACAGATTAACTTTTTTATATTTGTAACAAGACATTTCAAAAGGAGAATTAGTGAAGTCCGTTCGTGTCCGATTTGCCCCAAGTCCTACAGGATATTTGCATGTGGGCGGTTTAAGAACAGCTCTGTATAATTATTTATTTGCAAGAAAGAACAACGGTAAATTTGTATTAAGAATAGAGGATACAGACCGCAGCCGATATGTAGAAGGTGCCGTTGAAAATTTGATTTCAGCTTTAAAATGGTGCGGATTGGATTTTGATGAGGGACCGCAAGTCGGTGGTAATTTCGGACCGTATTTACAATCTCAACGCCTCGATATGTATCAAAAATATATACAAGAATTAATTATTAGAGGAGATGCTTATTATTGTTTTTGCACGCAAGAACGTCTTGAAGAATTAAAAAAGGAACAACAAAAGCAAAAACTTCCTCAAGCAAAATACGACAAACACTGTTTATTACTTAGTAAAAGTCAGATCGAAAATAATATTGCAAACAAAATCCCGTTTGTCGTTCGCTTAAATGTTAGACCGAACCAAAAAATTATTTTTGATGATATTATTCGCAGCCATGTTGAATTTGATAGTAATAATGTTGATGATCAAGTATTGATAAAAAGCGACGGCTACCCTACTTATCATTTTGCAAATGTTGTTGACGATCATTTAATGGAAATTAGCCATGTTATCCGTGGCGAAGAATGGCTTTCATCAACTCCCAAACATGTATTGTTATATGATTCGTTCGGATGGGACAGGCCAATCTTTGCACATCTCCCGTTATTATTGAATCCCGATAGATCCAAATTAAGTAAAAGACAAGGTGATGTTGCCGTAGAAGATTACCGAACAAAAGGTTTTTTGAAAGAAGCTCTAGTTAACTTTGTTGCTTTATTAGGCTGGAACGCGGGAGACGATAAAGAATTTTATCTAATGAATGAACTGATTGAAAATTTCTCATTAGAACGGGTTAATAAATCCGGTGCCATATTCGATATCGAAAAACTAAATTGGTTAAATGCAGAGCATCTTAGGAAGAAAACTAACAATGAAATTCTTACGATGCTGAAAAAAAGTATTCAGCAATCAGAATTCACTAATCAAAATTATTCTGATGAATTTCTCTTATCAATCATTGGAGCAATGAAAGAGCGAGTAAGTTTTATTAAAGAATTTATAACTAACTGCCAATATTTCTATACTGCACCAATGGAGTATGAACAAAAATCTATTGAGAAGAACTGGAGTTCCGAAACTCCAAATCATTTAAGAAAAATCAGAGATGCCTTTATCAACCTCAGTAATCCTGCCAAAGAAGATTTCGAGCTTGAGCTTACGAATGTTGCAACAGAATTAAATATTGGTAAAGGAAAACTTATTCACCCTCTCCGTCTTTCCATTTCGGGAATCAGCACCGGACCGGGAGTTTTTGATATTGTTTCTATTCTAGGTAAGGAAGAAGTAGTTAAGAGAATTGATACTGCATTGGAAAAAATCAAATAGATTGAGTGTTATCTATAAATTTTTGAGGATAACTGACCTCAAACATAGTCCCGTTTTCCTTGGTTGATGTAAAAGATATTATCCCGTTCAAATATTTTTCTGTAAGAAATTTCATACTGTAAATTCCAATTCCCCGCCCAGCACCCTTTGTAGAAACGGAACGATTGAATAATTGAGGCTGAATGTCTTCGGGTATGATTGACTGATTATGAACTGAAAAGAAAACCATACCATTACGAACACCACAGTTCAAAGTAATTGTTTCACCCTCGGAAGAAGCTTCGATGGCATTCTTGATCATATTGCTAACAACTCTTCCAAGCAAAGTTTCATCGGTTTCAATTTCAGAACTTATTCCTTTCGAGGATATCACCAATAATTTATTCCCTAAAATGTCCTGATGATTAAACGAATCATACATACGTCTAAGGAAATTGATCGAGTTGATCTTTTGAATATTCAATTTGATCTTACTTTTTTCGGATGATACAAGATGGCGATGTGTCACTATTTCATCAATTATTCTTTTTGCAATTTCATCTAATACTTTCATTAACTCTTTCCGTTCAACATCACTCAATGTTTCATCATCAATTATCTCAAGCATATTATTCAAACTACCGGCAGTATTTAAAATATCATGGAAAAAAATTCGTTCGATTTGTTTGCGCTCGGTTATATCTTCAAATATTCCCACACCACCGCTGATAGTTCCGTTATCAAGAATGATTGGCGCAAAGTTTACTCTAACAGGCGTAATCTTACCGGAGGCTTTAGATAAATATTCCCCTTCGTAATGTCCTATTGTTCCGGCAAGTGTATGCTCGATTGCTGATACCATATTAATATCCAAAGCCTCAGATAGTAACGCACCAATAATTTTTTCTCTCTTCGAATCACTTATACTGATAAAATTATCATTACATGCAGTGATTCTTCCGGTTGAATCGAAATGGAGAATGCCAAGCGGGACATTAGAAAATACCATTCTGTATTTCTCTTCACTTTCACGGAGAGCTTCTTTGGTTTCTTTAAGATCTGTTATGGATTGCGCTACAACATCTAATTCGATAATTGGTTCCGGAATAGAATCAAGAACATTAAAGATAAT
>VEPI01000103.1 GCA_012026935.1 Melioribacter sp.
TGCAAGCATAACATATTCGCTCAATTTTTCTTTTTCGGAAAGGAATTCTTCTCCAATTACTGCATTCCCATTTGATTCAATTGCTGTCTTATAAAAATTTAATGCTGAATAATTCCACCATCGTTTTCCGTTTACGAATGAGTGTGCCGATGTTCCGAAACTTAAATAATCTTTATAGCGCCAATAAGCATTGTTGTGAATACATTCATAACCGTCTTTAGCAAAGTTAGAAACTTCGTATTGTTCAAATCCATGTTGAGTAAGAAAATCAATCGTTAATTCATATAGATCGGCATCGTAATCTTCATTCTGCATTTTCACTTTACCATCAATAACCATTTTATTAAGAATCGTTCCCTTCTCTAAAATCAAACTGTAAGCTGAGATATGCTTAATCGGAAGTTTAATCGCTTGATCAAGATTACATTTCCATTTTTCTTTTGTTTGTCCCGGTAAATTAAATATTAGATCAATGTTTATGTTTTCAAGACCGACTGCAGAAGCATCAAGAACAGTTTGAATCGCAGTTTGCGAGTTATGTATTCTAGTTAGAAATTTCAACTCGTCCTCATTGAATGATTGTACTCCTATGCTGATCCTATTAATTCCAATTTTTCTGAACTCTTTTAATTTCTCAATGCTCACTGTTCCGGGATTTGTTTCTAGCGTTACTTCCGCATCGTCATTAACTGAAAAATCCTTTTTAATGTGCTGTATGATTTCATAAATATAATGCGGCTCCATATAAGAAGGTGTTCCGCCGCCGAAAAAAATAGAAATAATTTTTCTTCCATCGGAATATTTCGCGGAGTAGAAATCAATTTCTTTTTTTATCGAACTTAAGTACGAAGAAACATTATCATAAGATATGATCGAGTAAAAATCGCAGTAGATACACTTGTGATCACAGAATGGAATGTGAATATATATTGCAGTTTCTTTCAATGTAATCCCGATGAAATCATAGTAGGAAGATACAAAAAGAAAAGGGGCTTGTTCTGCCCCTTATCATAGAAAATTATTTTTCAGAATACAAAAGATATACCGGCACTTATAGTTTTAGTTTTGGCAACTTTAAAATCTGCATTAACATTTACAACAGAAGATAATTTCACATTGCATCCAAAAAGAAGTGCGGCCGAATTTTCACCTTCTAAGTCTAAGTTAATCTTAAGAGTCGAAGGACCTGTTGATGTATCATAATTATATTCATAGGTTACTTTCGTTTTTGAAGATTCGAATGTTAACCCGGCGTATGGTGCGAAAGAGATCCCAAATCCGAAGGATTTACTTACATACAATCCGAATTGCGAGTTTGTACTTTCTACAGTATTTCCAACTTTAAGCTTTTGATAAAAGTATCCAATGCCAAGATCCACAGGCAAAGGAATCATAAACCAAACACCTGGATTATGAATAAACCCGATACCCCAAAATGTAAATTTACCTAGTTGATCGTTGAAGCCAAATGTTCTAGAAATATCGGGCAGATATCTTATGGAAAGATTTGTTCCTGCTATTGTTCCAACAGTCAGTTGAAGAGCAGCGGAAGGAAATATTTTCCAGTTATCCAGAAGACCTTTAACTTGATCAATGGTTACAGTATGGCTTTGTATTCCAAGAGATTGATCGCCGGGGAATTCGATCTTAGCTTTTTCACTTTTACTTCCGATGACCGTTGGACCAGAAATATTAACAGTCCAATCTTTGCTGAGCATTTCATTTTTTAAAACTACGTATCTGGGATCAGGAAAATAATAACCGGAATTAGCCAATATTTCGTCTGCCTGTTGATCTGTAAATCTGACTTGGCCGGTAATTAAAAAATCTTTTTTGTTATTGGAAAAAAAAGAACCCATACCTATAATCTTGAAATCTACATAGAGAGACATCTTTGATGCCGATGGTAATTTTGAGACCCATCCCGAATTTAAATTCGAACCAAATCCCGAAACGGCTGGAGATATGTATGCATTAACAGCATCTCTCGAAAGATTAGATAATGTTTGATCTAAGTTATCATTGCTTTGTGCAAATATTGATGCACCCAATGATAAATATATTAATGATGCTATTAATATATTCTTCATGTTTAACTCCTTTCACTGAGTTCTGTCATAGCAGAATTTACTTAACCGCTATGGATATGCAAAAAAAAATATTTTTAAATTGAGACTCCATAAAATTATCATTGGAGATATAAAAAGAAAAGGGGCTAGTTAGCCCCTTTAAATAGAGAATAATTTTGTTTAGAATCCGAATGAAATGCCTGCACTTGCTGTTTTTGTTTTTGCTAATTTATAATCGGCGTTAATATTAACTGCTGCTAAATGTATATTGACACCCACAACTGCTGAAGCAGAATTTTCACCTTCGAGATCAAAAGAAATTTTAACCGGAGGAACCGGAACCCCGTTAATGTTTTGGTTTGATTGATAATTATAAGAGACGGTTGTTTTGGAGGATTCTGTTGTTAATCCGACATACGGAGTAACCGAAATAATAAAACCAAATGTCTTGCTGACGTATAAACCAAATTGTGTGGCATTGCTTTCAAAAATATCTCCGACTTTCATCTTCTGAGTAAAGAATCCAACCCCTAAATCAACCGGTAAAGGATTAGGAAACCAAGTACCGATGTTGTGAATTAATCCCGCACCAAAGAAACTAAACTTTCCTAAATCTTGGATGTCTACATCAGGAAAATATCTTATGGCAACATTAGTACCGAAAACTGTTCCAACGGTTAATTGCACTGCTGCTGTTGGAAATGCCGGAAGCTCATCTAAAAAACCTTTCACCTGATTCAATGTAAATGTTGTTGCTGCTAAATTGTTTCCTTGAAAACTCTGTGCAGGAAAATTGATTGCTAAATATTTGTTTTTACTTCCAACAATTGTTGGCCCAGAGAAATTAACATTGAATGAAGTATTTTTAAGCTGTGTTTTAATTTGATTATAATTAGGATTATTCTGTTGAATACCTGAGTTTTGTAAAATTACATCTGCCTGTTGATCGTTGAAATAGAATTGTCCGGTTTCTGAGAAACTTTTTACATCACTGGAAAAGAATGAGCCCATCGCAATTACTTTTAGATCAAGATGGAAACCAACTTTAGCTGAAGACGGCACTTGTGAAACCCATCCCGAATTAAGATTCGATCCAAATGCAGAAATAACCGGTTTTACATAAGCAGAGCCAACAGTACTGGAAAGACTTGAAAGTGTTTCTTCCAAACTTTGTGCTTTCAGATTAACTGAAAAAAATAAACCGCATACAATAAACAAAGAAAGTATTCTTTTAATCATACAACCCTCGCTATTATTGATTTCTCTGTATTGAATTTAATGAACAAAATTTTCATCACAAAGGAAATATTAAAGGAAAAACTGTGTTGTGTTTAACAGCAAATCCTTAATTTTTCGATATACCCATTAACTCACGCGCACCGTTTAGTGCTGCTTCGGTAACCTTCTCGCCGCTCATTAATTTTGCAACTTCTTTAATGCGCTCTTCACCTTTTAGAATTCTTATCGAACTTACTACACGATCACCAACTTTTTTCTTTTCAACCGCAAAGTGGAAATCCGATAGCCCTGCAATTTGAGGTAAATGAGTAATGGCAATAATTTGGTGAAATGATGCAAGAGATTTTAGAACTTGTCCAACCTTCTGAGCAATACGTCCGCTAACACCGGTATCAATTTCGTCAAAAATAAGAATCGGTAATTTATCTGTTTTTGCAAGTATAGATTTTAATCCAAGCATGATACGCGAGACTTCTCCGCCCGATGCAACTTTTACAAGCGGTTTAGGATCTTCACCAATATTTGTAGAAATAAAAAATTCAATATTATCAAAGCCATGTTCGTTAAATTTGTAATACTTGCCGTCAACTATAATAAAATTCTCTGCTGTATTTGGGACTATTTCATTTTCCAGCTTCACTTTGAAAACGGAATCTGCAATTCCTAAATATTTAAGTGCATCCTCAATTTCTTTTTTAATTTTATTCGAAACAACTTTTCTTTCCTGTGAGAGTTTTTTTGCCAGCAGGCCGCACTCTTTTCTTGAATCATCAATTTTCTTTTCCAGTTGAGAGATCTTTGTAGAAAAATTTTCAGCAAGTTCAAACTCTGCACCAATCTTTTCTCGATGTTCAAGGACTGATTTAAGCGAGCCGCCATATTTTTTTTTAAGCAGAATAAGTGAACCGAGACGTTCTCTTATTTCTTCTAAACGGCTTGGATCAATATCAATTCTGTCTTTGTAACTTCGCATGAAAGAAGAGATATCAACAAGTGAGGCAAGTATTGAGTCGGCCTCATTTAAATTATCATTAAATGATTTATCAATTTTCGAGAGCTCTAAAATTTTATTTTTTACATCGGCAATTTGTTCTTGAATTGATTGCTCATTTTCATATACGGCATTATATACATCACTTGTAAGTGAAAGAAGTTTTTCGGAGTTCTCTAAAATTTTTAATTCATCAGAAAGTTTTTCTTCTTCTCCTTCTTGTGGTGAAACAACATCAATTTCTTTTATCTGAAATTCTATTAAATCTTTTTTCTCTTTCAATAAATTTTCTTTTTGGACTAAATCCCGCAACTCTTTCGACAATGCATAAAGTTGACCAGATGCTGATTGAAATTCATTCAACTGAGTTTCGAGATTGGCAAATTCATCCAGCATTTCAATGTGTGTTTCAGCCCGTAATAATGATTGATGCTCATGCTGTCCGTGAAGATCTACCAAGAGATCGCCGGTTTCTTTAATTACATTAAGCGTAACCGGTGTATCATTCAAAAAACATCTGTTAGTACCTTTTAAGGAAACTTCTCGTCTAATAATTAACTCGGAATCGAATTCGATTTCATTCACCGCGAGAAGTTGCTGAACTTTCTTATTCCCGGTTACATCAAATAGACCTTCTACAACAGATTTCTCCGAACCTTTTCTAACAACTTCAGTTGATGCGCGTTCACCGAGTAATAATCCCATCGCATCAATTAAGATGGATTTTCCGGCACCGGTTTCACCGGTAATAATATTTAGACCTTTACCGAATTCAACTTCGATGTTTTCGATGAGAGCATAATCTTTAATAAGAAGCGTCTTAAGCATATTGTCTGTAATAATTTTGCTACGAATATTG
>VEPI01000032.1 GCA_012026935.1 Melioribacter sp.
CGCTCCGCTCGCAATGACAACTATATTTTAAGCTAAAGCTAATTGTTTTCAGTTAACTATGCTTTTCCTTAAATCCCTTCATCATCCACTTACGCGCTAATATTAACAACACCGGCGACATTATTGCAATAAATCCGTAGATGAGCCACATGAATTCCGTATTCATCTCAGAAGGTTTTTTATCAACAGGACAATATTGCATCAAGAACCAGCCTGAATACAGACTTGTTACAACTTTTGTTAAGAACCACGGGAATTGTCCTATGCCCATGTAAATGCCCGTCATATTCTTCGGTGCGATCTCTGCAACCCATTGCAAAAATCTCGGCTGCCACATCGCTTCACCGATTGTCATAATAATTATATAAGCGATAAGTGTGTTTATGTTCGGTCCCATCGCAAGAATAAAAGTCGGCGAAGCCATTACAAATGTCCCGATGATCATCATCGTGTATGCATTTTTTTTAGATGTAAGTGCTGCGATCATAGGAGTTAGAATAAAGATCAAGATCGGATTAAGATTAACAAAGAATTCAAAATTATCTTTTACAAATCCTTCAAATGCTCTGCTGGTATATTGCGGAATAGTCAACCAATTGTGAGCGAATAAAGTCTGCACGGGTATCAAAGCAAAAATGAAATACAAAAAGCGTTTATCTTTTAACGGAAAATTCTTTAAGTAGAATTTTAATTTTTCCTTTGCAGTCATCTTGGCAAGTTCATCTTCATCTTCCTTCTGATCAATATTTTTTTCTTTGGAGGCTATCTCAATTGCTTTAGCTACCGCTTTCTTTGTCATAATAAAATAAACTACTGCAATTCCGGCCACGGTAAGAGCTACATAAACCCAGAAGACACCAAGAATGCTTGTAGCTCTTCTAACCGGAGGTGAAATTAATCCCGGTAAGAATCCGCCAAGGTTCATCAATGCGTACAACATTGCGTAACCCATTGCGGCGGTATTTTCATTTGTAAATTTTTTAACTGCCGCATAAGCCGCCGGTTGATACATTCCATAACCTATTACAATACCAAGTATTCCAAGCATCGCAAAGATGTGACCGGAACCCCATAATCCCGGAGCGCCAAGATGCGGAGCTGTTGATAAAAGTATTCTTCCAAAAAACATGAACGAGAGTGCGTACAATAAAGCTTTGCGGACACCGACAAGATCAACTGTAGCACCAAGGAATAACATGCTTAATGTAATTCCGGCCGTAAGAACACCAACCATATTACCTGCGCGGATATCATCAAGTTTTATGTAATTGTTAAAATAAATTGCGAGGAGTCCAACAACGCCAAAGTAAGTAAGTCCTTCAAGAATATAGGAAATGTTCAACCCCAGTAGCGCACGGGAAGTATGAGCGAGATCAATAAACGGTTGAGTAACTTCCCAAATAATATTTGAGAAAGTATTTTTTTCATCACGTTCAACATTTTTTCTGCGAGAAATGAATAGCATAATAATGAGAGCAACCGGCGGAATAAACAAAGCCCACGTAAACATACCAACTGCATTAAATCCTTTTTTAATTGCCAGCCGTGTTCCGCCCAGAAGAATAACAAAGTAAGTTATTAATGTCAGACCAATTACAGAAACTAATAAATCCATGATTCACCTATTAGGTTTGGGTTAAAGAATATTTACCTCAGGAATTATTTCAATCCCGAATTTATCAAAGACAGCTTTTTGAATTTCTTGTGAGAATGTTTTGATCTGCTCTCCCGTTGCTTTACCCATATTAATTATAACCAAAGCTTGTTTGTTATAAGTTGCTACATCTCCGACTCTCTTTCCTTTGTAGCCGCATTTCTCAATTAAGAATCCGGCAGGTATTTTGTATTTGTTCCTGTCTAATTTGAAAAACACCATCTCTTCATAATCTCTTTTCAAATCTAAAAAAGTTGTTTCACTTACTTCGGGATTCTTAAAGAAACTACCGGCATTACCAAATCTTTTTGGGTCAGCAAGTTTGTTTGTTCTAATTTTATCAACTGTATCACGGACTTTTTTGATTGTTAATTTTTCTTTATTTGCTTTTCCTAAATAGTTATTCAAATCCCGGTAGTTGAGATTGAATTTCTTCTCCTTCTGCAATTTCAAAATAACTTTCGTGATGATGAATTTTCCTTTCAATTCCTTTTTGAATATGCTGTCACGGTAATCGAACTTGCATTCATTTTTTTTGAAAGATCTTTTTTCACCGGTTTCTAAATCAATTCCGTTAAGAGATTCGAATACATCTCTAATTTCAGCACCATAGGCGCCGATGTTTTGAATCGGTGCCGCTCCAACAGTTCCGGGAATGAGCGAAAGATTTTCAATTCCGTAATATTTATTATCTACACAGTATGAAACCAGATCATTCCAAATTTCACCGGCTGATGACTCGATAGTTACATACTTTTCATTTTCTTCCACTAAGCGGATTCCCTTTTCAACATAGTGGATTATTAAACCATCATAATTTTTAGTGAACAGAATATTACTCCCGCCTCCGAGAATTAGTTTATCCATACTGCCGAAGCGCTTGGATTGTAATATTTCCAAAATCTCTTTTTCGGATGCGACCGAAGTGAAATATTTTGCTTTTACATTAACACCAAATGTGTTGAATGTTTTTAATGATTTGTTCTCTTCAATTTTTAACATAATTATTATTATAGATTAAACGTTGATTCAATTTTCTTCCAATTAATTTCTTCAATTTTATTTCCGTCGGATCTAAACATTATACCGCCGGACTTATCAGTTCTTCTAATGCTAATTTTATTTTGATTGAATCGTTCAATAATGTCTTTATGAGGATGATTAAACTTGTTCATAACTCCGGCACTTATTATTGCGTAACCCGGTTTAACATATTCAAGAAATTCTTCGCTTGTACTTGATCTGCTTCCATGATGCCCGGCTTTCAAAACATCCGAGTGTAAAAATGTTTTATAGTTATTAACGTATTCATTCTCAACTTTTGTGCTTGCATCGCCTGTAAATAAAAACGAATTATTTCCATATACTAACTTAAGCATTCCGCTTTGATCATTCGAACTCATTGATTCAAAATAATGGTTTGTGGTATCATTCAAAACATAAATACGGCTGTTGCCTACCGGGATTATTTCTTTAGAATAATATTTGAAAGGAACTCCGTTTGCTCTTAAATATTTTTCAAATTCAATATCTTTTACCAGTCTTGGATCCAGTTTAGGTTTATAAATTAACTTTACTCTTTGCTTGGCAATAATTGATAAGTATCCTCTATAATGGTCCGAATCAACATGAGAAATAAATCCGTAATCAATCGTATCAATTCCTAATTTATCCATTAAAGGTAATATCACACGACCGCCGTTATCAAAATATTCTGTTGCTTCTCCCGCATCAATCAGAGCTGTCTTACCATTTGGAAATTTTATCAATGCTGCATCACCTTGCCCGATATCAATTTGAATTACTGAAAGTGAATTCTTCGGAAATAATTCATAATTATCTAAACGCATGAAAAGAATCCACAACGCCACAGAAAAAGTTACCCCAACAATCTTCGCGTTTTTGTTAGTAAATGTTTTAAGGATGAAAAATATTAGGACCAAGATGAGATAAAATACAATTACATCGTAAACACTAAACTGATTAATTAAAATGTATGAGTATTTATCTCCGCCTAACAAACGAACAAAGGAATACATAATATATGTCAACAGCTCATTTGCGGAAGCAAAGATAGAACCTAACCAACTGAAAATAGAACCAACAAACAAAGTGAAAATTCCTAAAGCTACTATTGCACCGGAAACGGGAATAACAATTAGGTTGGCAAGCAAAGCGGAAACTGAAAGCCGATGAAAATAAGTTAATGTAAACGGGAGCGTCCCTATTTGCGCCGACAAAGAAGTAACGCAAAAAACCAAAAGCCAATTCAGCCATTTTATTTTGATCTGCATATTATCAACTGCACGTTTCAACGGAGGATAAATTAGAATAAGTGATAAGATTGCCGAGAAAGAAAGTTGAAAACTTGGATTGAACAATTCGCCCGGACTTATCAGCAGGATGATAAAAGCTGATAGTGATAAGGCATTAAGACTGTTGTATTCTCTGCCCATTGCCGGTGCAGCCAATAAAGCAACGGCCATTACTGTTGATCTGAATACAGGTGCATCTGCACCGGTTATAATTAGATAGAACAATAAGCCTATCAATGTCAATGTGTAGCGTGTAAAAATATTAAATCTGTTAAACACGACTAAAAAGATCAGAACAATGTATCCTACATGTAATCCGGATACAGACAGAACATGCACAACTCCCGAATTAACAAATTCATTCTTGATGACGTAATCAATCGAACCGCGGTCAGCCAGCAGTAATCCGCGAAGCAAACCGGCAGTAGTCTTGTTGTGTAGCAAGGTAATTTTTCCGTCTAACTTTTTTCTGATTTGATGAATTGTGTTTTTGTAAACTGAAATATCTTTCGAGATAAATTTTACGTCATCGGTTTTATAAACATTTGCTATTGCAACAATTCCCTTTCCGTTTAAATAATTTTCATAATCATACTCGCCAGGATTTCTTTCATTCCTTGGTTTTAAAATATTGCCAAAGATTTGTATTCTGTTTCCAATTTCTAATTGATCATAAAGTTTTGATGTTTTTCTATCTTCATCATAAACGGAACATAGTATTTTATATGAACCTTGGTACTTCCGTTCTTTTGTAGCAACTGTATCGGCCGATAAATATAAAATTATCCTGCCTTCTTTTTTCAGTTCTATATTATCAATCTTTCCGCTGATTACAGCTTTAGTATATTTTTCTAATTGAAACGGATAATGGACTTTGGACGGTGATACAACTGAAAGATAAAGTGAGCCGCAAAAGATTATTGATACAATAATTGGAATAATCTTTAACTGTTCAAAATGTATGGACTTTTGAAAATGGAAGATAACCGAGATGAATAAGGCGGATGAGAAGAGAATAGAAAGTGTAATTAATGGAACGGATAAAAAGGACTGGATGATTATCCCAATCATAAAAAGAATAACAAATTTTATGAGCGGATAGTTATTCAATCATACATCTCCATAATTGCCGGTTTGATATCGTAAAGTTTTTTAATCTT